>JBEEMY010000233.1:0-5592 GCA_041192415.1 Verrucomicrobiota bacterium
GCAAGCGCGAGTGTTCCTCGTTCGTTTCGCGGCAGGAAGCGGCGCAGACGGAGATTCAGGATTCGCGCAACCAGATTGAACGATTGCAGCACGAGCGCGAACAGGTCAGCGCGCTGACCGCCGAACTGCTTGGCCAAAAAAATTCACAAGATGGCGAAATTTCCGGGCGTGAAGAAAACTTGCGCGGCCAGCGGAACCGCCTGACGGAAATCCAGAACGTGCGTGGCGCGGTGGAAATTGAACTCGCGCAGAAAAACATGACGGTGCAGAACCTGCGCGAAAAAGTGCAGTCCAAATATCATCTGAACCTCGACGACATCCGCAGCGAGTGCATCACCATTACGCACGCCGACGAAGGCCCGGCGCAGGTGGAGACGCTCACGCCCGAGCAGATGGCCGAAGCTGGCGTGGGCACGGACTGGAACGCCGTCAACGAACAGGTGGTTTCGTTGCAGCAGAAGATTGATGAGATGGGGCCGGTGAATCTCGTGGCCATCGAGGAATACGAGGAGACCGAGCAGCGCCATCAATTTCTCACCACGCAGCACGACGATCTGGTGAACGCCAAGACGCAGTTGCTGGAAGTCATCAACCGCATCAACACGCAGACGCGCCAGATGTTCTTGGAAACATTCGAGAAAATCCGCGACAACTTCCGCGCGATGTTCGTGGATGTGTTCGGTGGCGGCAAAGCGGATTTGATTTTGTCGGACGAAAATGACGTTCTCGAAAGCGGCATTGAAATCATCGCGCGTCCGCCCGGCAAACAGTTGCAGAGCATCTCGCTGTTGTCTGGCGGTGAGCAGACGATGGTGGCTGTGTCGCTGCTGTTCTCAATCTATCAGGTGAAGCCCAGCCCGTTCTGCGTGCTGGACGAGTTGGATGCGCCGCTGGACGAATCGAACGTCATCCGTTTTGTGAAAATTTTGCAACGCTTCTTGAACCACTCGCAGTTCGTCATCATCACGCACAACAAGCGCACCATCGCGATGGCGGACGTGCTTTACGGCGTGACGATGCAGGAACACGGCGTGAGCAAGATCGTCAGCGTGAAATTCCACAAGGCGGACGAAACGCAACCCCAGTTGCCGTCGAGGAGCATCGAGACGGCAGTGGCGGCGTAATCTTATTCAAAACCAAAACGACGTTCCAACTTCAATTTGCCCAAAACGTTCCCGTGCCGCCGATGGGCATGAAGATGCCGTCGCCGATGTATTGTAGTTCGACCGCCGAGCCACGGTTGCCGGTGACGGAGCCGTTGATGCCGGGTGTAGTCGTGGTGATTTGCGCGGAGGGCTGCCAGTAATACAGCGCGCCAGTGGACACCGTGTCGGCGTAACCGGCGATGACGCGTGTGCAGTCGTCCGAGCAGGAGATGGAATACCAGTTCTGGTCGGCCACGGCTTGTTTCGTCCAGTTCAATCCAAAGTTCGCAGACACGTAAATGCCGCCGTTGGTGTTCACGCAGGCGACGATGCGTCCGCCGTCGCTAGAACAATCAATACCATACCAGCGGGTTGAGGGGGCGTTGACCTGCTGTGTCCAGTTCGCGCCGGAATCAGCCGAGGTATAGATGCTGCCGTTGAAGGCGGCCGCGGCCAGCTTTGAGCCGTCGAACGAGGAGCAGATGGCCGTCCAGTTGGCGGTGGCAGAATTGGCCTGTTGCGACCACGTCACGCCCGCGTTGACGGAGGTGTAAATTTTTCCACCAAAAATGACGGCGGCCATGTTCGAGCCGTTGGCGGAGCAGGCGACGGAAAACCAAGTCTGGAACGGTGGGTTGGCTTGCTGCGTCCAAGTGCTGCCGGTGTTGTAGGAAGTATAGATGCGGCCAAGGTTGATGACGGCGACAACCTTGGAGCCGTCCGCCGAACACGCGATGCCGTTCCAGTTGGTGCTGGGCGCACCGCCGCCGAGAAACCAAGAGCCGCCGGAATTGGTCGAGCAGACAATGCCGCCACCAAAAATTCCGCCGAATAATTTGGTGCCATCCGCCGAGGATGACAGACACGTCGGTGAAAATGTGCCGCTCGCCAGGCTCCAAGTCTTGCCGGAATCGGCGGACACATAAATGCCGCCGCCGCCGATAGCGGATGCGACCATTTTAATGCCATCCGCCGAAGCGGCCACCGCGCGCCAGCCGGCGCTCGCGGCGTTCGCTTGCAACCACGCGGCGTTGGTGGGGCTTAAAAAATATCCAGTCATGGCTTCGCCCGCGCTTTGGGTCACGCGCCAGCCGCCGGCTCCCGGACCGGAAATTCGCACGATGTCGCCGAGGAACAACGTGTTCGTCGGCGGCAACGTCACCGTGGTGAGGTTGGAATTCAGCAGCAGATACCCCGCATCGCGAATCGCCTGCGTCGCCGTTACGGAAACGGGAATCCACCCGACGAGGCCGTTGCCGAAGAAATTTCCATTGAAGGTGTTGCTGACGCTGGTGAACTGGTTGATGCCGGAAAAAATCTGGTTCGTGTTCAGCAGCGCCACGTTGGTGGAGAGTCGCGCATCCGCCACTGTGCCGGTGGAAAGCATTGTGGCGTTGAGATTCGTGAGGCCGACGCCGTTGCCGAAATATTTTCCGAAGAAATTATTCGTGGCGTTCGTGAAATTGACCGAGCCGAAAAAATTTCCTGACAACTGCGCCGAGGGCAGCGTGCCGACGAGTTGCGTGGCGGACAAGCTGCCGAGCAGGTTGCTCGCGGTGTTGGCGAAGATGGCGTAGGGCGTGGGCAACACCGGCTGGAGCGGTAGGAGTTGGGTGAAGGCGTTGGTGTTGCCGTTCGTGCGCACGCCGATGGAGAGCCAGTAGTTCGTGCCGGTGAACACCGCGCCGACGTTGATGTTCGTGGCGAACATTCCGGCGCTGACCGGCACGGCGAAATTTGTCTGCGCCACGCCGATGGCATTGCCGCCGCCAGCGGCATCGGTGAGGGCAAAGCGCAAATCGTAAGCGCCGGTGGCCGGGCTGCCATTGTCGCTCAACCGACCCTGATAAAAAAACGTCGTGCCTTGAGCGGAAAGATTCAGCGCCGCGCTGACGACTAGCAATGCAAACGAGCGGCAAATGAGTTTGAGATTCACGGCAGGATTCTCGCCCATAACGGTAAAAATTCAAATTGAAAGCGGCGGATACAATTAGGTTGAAGCCGTCGACTGCGCATGGTTCAATCCATGCCAAGGGAGGGTTGGAACTGCTGATATGAATTAACTGCCGGTATTTCCTTCAGGCATCCCGCAAAAGGAGATTTATGCCATTTGATATTTTAGGGAGGATTATTTTCCCACGCCTGCAACCATGGGAACGCAAACGTAAGGCCAAACTAATCATCGGAGTCGTCGCCGCCGCCTTGATCGGAGCCGCGTGCACCGGTCTGATGATTTACAAACAGAATTCCAGTAACCACTGAACCGCCCAGCGGTCCGTCCCTACCATGGTGGCCGTGCGCCAGCACCTCACGTCCGCGTGAGGGCGATGTAGAGGTTATTCAACACATTGGCGTGGTTCTGCACCTCGGCCTGCGTGGGTGGATTGCTCACCGTCAAAGCCGGCAGAGAAACGAATTCACAATTGCCCGCCGTGTAAGCATCCAGCCGCGCCGTCATTGCCGCACTCGTCGGCAGCGCATCGAGCTGCGCCTGTAAGTCATCAATCAAGGCTTTCAAGCTGTTCAACTGGTCGCGCAGTTCGGCGGAAACAATCGGTGAGTTGTTCGCCGGGAGAGAAGGATCGTAAGGCATAAAATAAATGTGGTAGGGCGGTGCTGCCGCACCGCCGGGTGGGTTGGAAAAAAAGGCGACGCGGCAGCGTCGCCCTACCTAATTACGGCACAATCTTCGTGGCCGGGTCGCTCCATGCGCCGATGCCGCCGGGGCCGACCGCGCGCACGCGCGCCCAGACTTTATTGCCGCTCGTCAGGCCGAGCACCACGGCCTTGGACTTCGTCACGTCCGGCTTGGAGACCCAGCCGGGTTCCGTGATGGGATCGGGACAGATCTGCGCGTTGTAGCTCTTCGCGCCGTTGACCGGGTCCCATTGCAAGTCCAGTTCGCCCGCGTTATCGCCCGCGGTGATGGACAGATTCGCGACCTGCGACGGCATGCCGGGCGGGGTCTTGCCCGAGCGCACCGAGAAAGCCGCGCTCTCCACGACGGCCTCGGGGTCCGCCGCGCCGTTGGCGGTGAGCTGCACATAATCCCCGCGCGACGTGAGGGCAGTTTCCAGCGCCTGCCGCGCGGTGTCCTTGATGGTGGTGGCCGTTTTGGCGGCGGCTTGCGCCGTGTTGAAATTGCCCAGCGCCGTGGAATACGTCGTGAGCACCGTGGCGAACGCCACCGTCGCCGGCAACGGCGTGGTGAAATTCGCATTGCCCGCCATCGCGGTGACATGCGCCTGCGCGAACGTCAGCAGGTCGGCATCGGATTTATCGAAGAGCGCTAATTTGACTTTTATTTTTGGCATACGTTTCGGAGGTGGCGACGGAACGAAGTCATCGTAAAACACGCTACTGCCATACGTCAGACCTGGGGTGTCGTAATTAGCCATCGTTTCGTCGGTGGTTGAGGTTTGTTTTTTCCGCCAGCACCCGCTGCCGGATTGCTACCGACTTAATCACGATTCCATTTTTCCGGCCATTGCGATTCAGGGGATAATTCGCAACCACTTCAAGACGCTGTCTTGAAGCCTCAACCCGACGTTTTGATATCTCTGCCCGAAGGACAGTCATCTCTGGGCGAAACCGGGAGATTACCGGACTACGTCCGGAAGCAACTGCCCAACGTCCGGAAGCTTCCGCATCGCATCCAGAAACAACGGCACGAAATCCAGTAGCGACCAGACCACGTCCAGTAATTACTGGATCAAATCCAGAAGCGACTACCCGACGGCCAGTAACGACTAGACCACGCCCGGTGACTACTGGACGAAATGTTGAAGCTACTAGATGAAGGAGTGATGCTACTAGACGACGAATTGAAGCCTCAATTATCCGTGGAGAAGTCTGAAAACGGGCGGAAAACGCTGAAAAACCGCAAAAACTAGGTTTTCTCTCCCGTTAGGGGCTAAAACAACTCCGGCTGCTTTTGGAATTTTGCTAGCGGCGATTTGTCCGGCGCGGTCAACACCCGCCGCCATCAATGCCCGTTGCAGACGGGCTAGCACCAGATCCGTGTCCTTGTTCCCGTGTCCGTGAATGCGGGGGAAATCAATTCGCTACGAGTCAGCTCCGCAATGAGCTTGCTCACGATAGCAATGAATACTCGTGCCGTTGACCAAGAAATAATTCACCAAGCCGCGGACGTTCGACCTTAAAAAGAGGACCTCGCTCATGTGCGCCACCACTTGGTGTTCTGTTAGAAAGATGATCCAGTGTAATAGAACTATCGCTCAACATACGGTCAAATTGAATCATGCTTGGCCGCGAAGTGTGCGTCACAGATTTTAATTGGAACCATTCAACACCATTTTTAGCTATTGATTCTGCCTTTACCCAAAAAGTCTCACCATGTTTCTCTGCAAGCCTTTGGTGCAATCTGTCGAGTCGCCAGATGCAAGATTCTTCTATCGGGTGGCGGGCATAAAATTCACGCAACAGT
>JBEEMY010000234.1:0-4587 GCA_041192415.1 Verrucomicrobiota bacterium
CGGTCGTCGGCGAAATCAATGTCAATATCCGGCGGGCTGACGCGCTCGGGATTCAGGAAACGCTCGAAGAGCAGCGCGTAGCGAATCGGGTCCACGTTCGCTATTTCGAGCAAGTAGGTGACGACAGAACCGGCGGCGCTTCCGCGCGCCACGCAGGAAATTCCCTTGCTGCGTCCGTATTGCACGAAGTCCGCGACGATGAGGAAATACGAGATGTAGCCCTGCATCTCGATGATCTTGAGTTCAACTTGCAGGCGGTCAATGACCGTCTTAATGGCTTCATCTTGGTTTGACTGACTCGGATTAAACGTCGGCAACCGCGTCGGTTCATCAATCCCCGTCACGACAAATTCTTTGCCTTCCGCCTTCGCGTGAATCGTGTAGCGACGAAATAATCCCTCTGCCAGCAGATGTCGCAGATAGCCGTCGCGCGTGAAATGTTCCGGCGGATTAAACACCGGATAAAACCGCGTGTCGCCTGCCTTCGGAAACGGAATTTCCAAATTACATTTCTCGGCGACCTCACGCGTATTCAGCACCGCTTCCGGCACTTCGGCGAAGCGCGCCTTCATCTCCTCCGCGCTGCGGAGATAAAATTGTTCCGGCACATAGCCCGCGCTCATGCGCTTGGGATTGCTCAACAAATCCTGCGTGCCGATGCACACGAGACAATCATGCGCGTGCGAATGACCTTTCTCGACGTAATGCACGTCATTCGTCGCCACGCATTTGAGGCCGAACTCCTTCGCGAAGATGAGCAACTGCTTGTTGACCTTGGCCTGTTCGGGAATGCCGTGATTTTGCAGTTCGAGGAAAAAATTTTCCGCGCCGAGCGTTTGCTTGAACCAATCCACCGCGTCACGCGCCTTGGTGATCTGATCCTTCATGATCAAATCGGGAATCTCGCTGGCAAGACAGCCGGACATCGCGATCAAGCCTGCGCTGTATTTCGTCAAAATTTCTTTATCAATGCGCGGCTTGTAATAGTAGCCATCCAAATGCGCCTCGGTCGTGAGCTTGATGAGATTTTTGTAGCCGACTTCATCCTTCGCAAGCAGGCCGAGGTGATGATACTTGTCGCCTTCGACTTTTTTCTTCTCCAGCCGCGAACCGGGCGCGACATAAACTTCGCAGCCGATGATGGGCTTGATGCCCTTCGCGCGGGCAGCCTGATAAAATTCAATGACCCCATGCATCGCGCCGTGATCGGTGATGGCCAGCGCGGGAAATTTTAATTCATGCGCCCGCTCCATCAACGTGTCCAAGCGGCAAGCGCCATCGAGCAACGAATACTCGGTGTGCAAATGCAAGTGGACGAAATCAGCGTGCGACATTGAATTCAAATTTTACCCGCGCGACGCGACGTGAAGCAAGCCGACGATGTTCACAATGCGGCGCGCGGCTAAAAAATTTCAGATTGCATTTGCCGCCGTTGCCGGATGCGCTTTTACTTCTGGAAACTTGTTGTGGGCGACCGCGACGAAAGTTCGCCACCATGATTACCGTCACCACCATCAGCGCTACCGCTAGCCAACCCGGGTTTCAGCGCGTGGCGGCGGAAATTAATTACGGCTGGTGGCGGAAAGAGGCGCTCTGGTTCGACGTGCCGACCACAGTTGCCCCTTCGGCTATGGATGCTGGCAACGCCTGGTTGATGGCCTTGTTGTTCCTCGCTTTTGAGTCTGGCCAGCCGCTGAAAATCAACGCGCCCGTGGATGCTGGCTTACTGCAAAACGCCGAGGAACTCCAGCGCATCTGGGTCGGATGGTTTCCAAAAAAGCGACCCGTTCGCATCCTGGCCGAACCAGCGGCGGACAGCCACGCGGCGGCGGGCAACCGCACGGGCTGCTTTTTCACTGGCGGCGTGGATTCATTTTTTTCGCTGCTGCATTTTGACGCGACGAGCGGCGGGCAAAAGGTGGATGATCTGATTTATGTCTGGGGCTATGACATCCCACTGAAGAACCGTTCCGCGTTTGACGGCAAAATGACCGCGCTGGCTCGCATCGCCAGCCAGTTGGGCAAGACCGTCACCCCGATCATTACCAACCTGCGCCAGACCCGTATCGGGCGGTTGGATTGGGCGACGCAGATGCACGGCCAAGCTCTGGGCGCCGCCGGCTTGCTGATGGGCGGTCGGTTCAAAACCATTCTGGTTTCTGCCAGCCTGTCGCCGGGGGATATGCGGGCGTGCGGAACCCACCGGCTGACGGCTCGGCGAATGTCATCGCGCACGCTGGAGTTTTTGGATTACGGTTCAGATTTTTACCGCTACGACAAGACCGCCTTCATTGCGGGCAACGCCGTGGCGCTGGAAAACCTCCATGTCTGCTGGGTGGGACGCAATGAAACCAACTGCGGACGCTGTGAAAAATGCTATCGCACCCTGCTCGCCTTGGAATTGCTCAACTGCCGCCAACGCGCTATCAGTTTTCCGCAGGACGGATTTTCACTCGAAAATTTGCAGCAACTCAAGCTGCCCACCAACTTGGCGGCTCCCTTGTTCGAGGAGATTTCTCAGGCCGCCCGCCAGAAAAACCGGCCGGATATAGTTGCGGCGGTGGAAAAATTTCTGGCGGCCAACCGCAGTCTGACCAAATGAATATTTTCGTCCTGCCCGGCTCCTTGCATGGCGACAACTTTGGCGATGTGGCCATGTTGCAAGTGGCGCTCGCGCGGCTGAATAAAATCTGGCCGGGCGCGGCCTTGCACGTTTTGACGGAAGACCCGGTGCGGCTCAAGCAATTCTGCCCCGTCGCTGAACCCGTCGCATGGCTCGGTTTTTATCGCTGGCTCGCCGCCAGCACACTGCCGCGACCATTCTTTCCGGACATTCCCGGAAAAATTCGCCGGCAGTTTCCGTTGCGCTACGGAAAAATTCTCCCACTTACCCGCCTGCTCAACCCGCGTTACGGCGTCGCAACCCGCCAGTTTGCCCGCGCATTTTTTAATGCCGACCTCGTCGTCCTAGCCGGCTGCGGACTGGTGAATGACGCCTTCAAGCCGCAGGCTGGACGGATGTTAGCCGCGCTCGCGGCGGCACAGGCGGCGAACATTCCCACCGCTATGCTCGGCCAAGGCATTGGCCCGCTGACCGACCCGGAACTGCGCGCGCAGGCCGCCACCGTGCTGCCCGGTGTGGGCTTTATTTTTCTCCGCGAACGCAACACCAGCCCGGAACTGCTCCGGCAAATTTCCGTGCCCGAAAATAAAATCGTCTTCACCGGCGACGATACCGTGGAACTCGCCTGCAACGAACGCGCCACCCGCATGGGCAACGGGATCGGCATCAGCTTGCGGCTGGCCACCTATGCCGGACTGACTGCGGCCGCTCTGCCCGGCATCCGCAAAATCATTTCCGCCAAGGCGCGGCAGCCGCCCGCCCCGCTCATCGGCCTGCCCATCTATGTCGGCGAAAAAGATTCTGACCGCCAGACCATCGCGCAACTCATCGGCGCGGAAAATTCCGGCGCCGACCTTGCCTCGCCGCTCGCGGTCATCCGCCGCACCGCCGCCTGCCGCGTCGTCGTTGCGGGCAGTTATCACGCCGCCGTGTTTGCGTTGGCGCAGGGGATTCCAGTGGTAGGCATCGTCCAAGCGCGCTACTACGCGGAAAAATTCCACGGCCTCGCCGGTGAATTTGACGGCGGCTGCACCGTGCTCGCGGCGGATGAACCAAACTTCGCTGCGCAATTGACCTCCGCAGTGGAGGCAGCTTGGGCGCAAGCCGATGAATGGAAACCGCGCCTGCTGCGCGCCGCCGAACGCCAGATCCAATGCGCCCACACCGCTTACGCCCGCCTGCCGGAATTATTGAAGCCGGGAATCAGTGATCGCCCGCGCGGAAAATTTTAACGCCTGTGTCCGCGCCATCAACCTACTCAAGCCGCACCGTCTTGCCGCGGCTCACCAACCACCAAAACTTTTCCGCGCCGATAAATTGGCTGACAATTTTTTCTGGGTGCTTATTTTAATCGCCAGTTCATGAATCCACCGGCTGCCCAACTTGCAAACGCCAACGGAGCCAATTTGGTTTTCATCGTCGGCTGTCCCCGCAGCGGCACCACTTGGCTGCAACGGTTGCTGGCCACCCATCCGCAAATCAAGACCGGCCAGGAATCCCGGCTGTTTGAATACGTTGGCTCGCAACTCCGGCTCTGGCAGCAAGACTTGGCCTCGGCCAAATCGGATGGGCGCGGCGGCACGGGCATGGCCGGCTACCTCAACACCGGGGAATTCTCCGCCATCCAAAAAAATTATCTCGCCGCCCTCCTTGCGCCGATGCTCAAAGATTTAGCGCCCGGCCAGATTTTTTTGGAGAAGACTCCCGGTCACGCTTTATTCATCCCGGAAATTGTGCAACTGCTGCCCGCTGCGAAAATCATCCATCTCCGCCGCGACCCGCGCGACGTCGTGGCCTCGTTGCTCGCCGCCGCTAAAGGCTGGGGCAAGGCCTGGGCGCCGCGCCGCGCTAAAAATGCCGCCCGGCTGTGGTGCGAACACACTCGCCAAGCGCAGGCGGCGGGAAAATATTTACCGCCCAGTCAATTTTTGGAAGTCAGTTACGAGGCGCTGGTAGAAAATCCG
>JBEEMY010000235.1:0-4584 GCA_041192415.1 Verrucomicrobiota bacterium
GAGAAGGTGGACAAGATGGCGGCGGCGATTCTGTTGCAGAGTTATTTGGATGGAATTTAATTTCATTAGCCACAGAGGCACAGAGAACACAGAGATGAGGGTTAAAAAATATTCCTCTGCGCTCTCTGTGTCTCTGTGGCAAAAAATCATTTGAAAAATCTTAAATTCAAACTCGTCATCGCCTACGACGGCGCGGCCTATCAGGGCTGGCAGGTGCAGAAGATCGGCACGGGCGTGCAGGAGAAAATTGAGGCGTCGCTCGCGCAGATGTTTCCGAGCGTGAAACGCATCCACGGTTCCAGCCGCACGGACACGGGCGTCCACGCACTCGGCATGGTCGCTCATGTGGAAATTCCCAAGGCTGAATTCAATATGCCCGTCCGCCGGCTCGCCATCGCCATCAACGCTTTCCTGCCGGACGACATCCGCGTGCTGAAGGCGTCGCGCGTGCCGGAGAAATTTCATGCGCGCTTCCACGCCACCGGCAAGCAGTATCGCTACACCGTCTGGAACGACACCACGATGAATCCCCTGCTCCGCCATCACGCGTGGCACGTCCCGCGTCCGCTGGATTTAAAAATCATGCGCGCGGCGGCGAAAACTTTGATCGGCAAGAATGATTTCAAATCCTTTGCCGCTACGCACAGTTACGAGATGGCATCCACCGTGCGCACGTTGACGCGGTGCGACATCAAAAAATCCGGCGCGCAGTTCACCTTCATCATCGAGGGCGACGGCTTTCTCTACAAAATGTGCCGTGGCATCGTCGGCACGCTGGTGCAGATCGGTTACGGACGATTTCCGGCGGACATCATCCAGTCCATGCTTTCAAAAAAAGACCGCCGCACCGCCGGCATGAGCGCGCCGGCACATGGACTGGTGCTGTGGAAAGTTTTTTATTCGCCACAGAGGCACAGAGGACACAGAGAAAAGAAATAATTTGTATTCCTCTGTGCTCTCTGTGCCTCTGTGGCAAAAATTAAAATGAACATCGTCCTCGTTGAACCAGAAATCCCGCCGAACACCGGCAACGTTGCTCGCCTGTGCGCCGCCACGCGGACGACGCTGCATCTCATCGAGCCGTTCGGTTTCAAGCTGGACGACGCGCAACTCAAGCGCGCGGGCATGGATTACTGGCAGCAGGTCGAGTGGCACCGGTGGAAAAACTGGACGGCGTTCGCGGAAAAACTTCCGGCCACCGCGCGGCTGTGGTTCATCGAATCCAACGGCGCGAAGAATTACAGCGAGGCGACATTTGCGGCGGACGATTATCTGGTGTTCGGCCGCGAGACGGCGGGCCTGCCGAAACAACTGCTGGAGCAGCACCGCGAGCGCTGGCTGCGCATCCCGATGTTCAACGCGCAATCGCGTTCGCTGAACCTGTCCAACTGTGTCGCGCTGGTTTTATTTGAGGCGTTGCGGCAGCAGGGATTTAAGGGCGAGATCGGCGGCGAGAATTTTTCCTGACCCGACGTTAACACTGATGGATGCTTATTTTGGACGCACTCACGGTCTCTGCTTACCGGGAAACGATGCCGTCCAGTTCCTTCTCGTAATTCTCGGCACTTTGCCGGAGCGGACTGGCTTCTGCCTTGGCTTGGACGTGCGTGACCGTCCGGCTCGCCGTGGTTGTCGCCACGGAATGGATCTTGGGGAGGTTGGTGAGGATCAACCCGGCGACGGCGGCGCAGAAAAGAAAATTCAAAAATTTGTGCGTTGCGCCCGCAGTCTTTCGGCGTAGTTCCGCCCGCAACTGGGCGCGATGTTCCCGTTCCCGCTGCGCGCGGACTTCCTGCTGACGACGAGCTTCCTCTTCGCCAAACGAATGTTCCATGACCATTGCCAATCTCACGCCTTGGATGATTGCAACCTTCATGCCACCGGCAATTTGTGCCTGCACCCGGACAAATCTGACCGGCGGCTGTTTGGGGTTTGGACAGCGGTGTCTTGGTGTATGACAACTTGTAACTGGCAAGTTACAAGTTGTCGTATTCTCAAAAGATTGAGATCGGCTTCCCGGTCGGGCCAATGCAGTCCTCGCCGGGGTGAAAATAATCCTGCCTCGGACTGTTGTAATCCTAGCTCGGACTGGAACAATCCTACGTCGGACTGTCGCAATCCGAGGTCGGATTAAAGCAATCCCACTGGAACTGGAACAACCCGAGCTAGGACTGAAGTAATCCGAGGCGGGATTCAAGCAACCCTAGGTCGGACTGGAACAGTCCGAGGTGGGACTGGATTAATCCTAGCTCGGACTAGAGCAATCCGACGTCGGACTGACGTAGTCCTAGGTAGGACTGAAGCAATCCTGTGTAGGATTGGAGTAATCCGAGGTCGGATTATCGCAATCCGGGCTCGGACTGAAACAACCCGAGACCGGACTGAAGCAGTCCGAGGCAGGAAAATTGTGAAAACCACTGCAAACGCCCCGCTTTTGGCCAAAACCGGGTAAAACCCGGCTGGAACCTGTATCCGATGCCCGGGACCGTTCGCTGGGTGAGGAATCGGAATCAGGCTAACCGCGAAATACGCCAAATACGCGAAAGGATTTTCGAATAGTTGTTCGCGTATTTCGCGTGGTTCGCGGTTGATGGATGCTTCGGTAAAAGCGGCGGAGGGCCGCCGCACTCCAAGACGCTGGCGCGAATGGCTGTGGCCTCCGATAACGCGAAGCGTCTTGGAGTGCGCCAGTCCTCTGGCGCTTTGAAGGGCGCGACCGCCTTCAGGGTTGAGGAAATGTTTGGGGCGTTGACCCAGGGTAGCGCGGGCCGCGCAACCTTGGGCTGATGGATGGAATCCCGTTGGGACAGCATTGTCATTACGACTTAGACCTAAAAAGCCATCGCAAAATTCAATTGTTACATTGATACATAAGGGTATTACGCGCATTTTACCCACCTCTGTTCAATCCGCCAAAATCCGCCTCAATGGGGTCTAAAAAGTCATTTACGGCAACCGCCGGCAACCGTCTTCCGCCCGCAAGAGCGTTACCGTTGCAACCGGGCGAAGTTTCAAAGGATGTTAAATCCGCCGCCGTGTTTCATCGCCAGATTTAAGGTTGTGGGCGAAAGGTCAGACCTTTCGTTTCCTGTCGTTCGTCATAAAATACAGCAGCGGCACCAGCACCGGCGCGGTGAACATGGAAATGAGGCTGCCGGCCATCAGCGCGATCGCCAAGCCTTGAAAAATCGGGTCGGTCAAAATCACCGTTGCGCCCGCCACCACCGCCAGCGCCGTGAGTAGAATGGGCCGGAACCGGATCAGTCCCGCCTCAATCACCGCCTCGGCCAGCGGATGACCTTCGGCGAGTCGCATTTCGATGAAGTCCACCAGAATGATGGAATTGCGCACCACAATGCCCGCGCCCGCCATGAAACCGATCATCGAAGTCGCGGTGAAAAAGGCGTGCAATATTCCGTGCGCCGGCAAAACGCCGATGAGTGAAAACGGAATCACCACCATCACAATCATGGGCGTCAGGAACGACTTGAACCAGCCGACCATCAAGACGTAAATCAGCACCAGCACGGCGGCGAACGCCAGCCCGAGGTCGCGAAACACCTCAATCGTGATGTTCCATTCGCCGTCCCATTTCATCGCCGGCTGCTGGTCGGAGAACGGGAGCACCGCATTGTAAATTTTCAAAGGCGAGCCGTCGCCGCCGAATGGTTTCGTATCTAGCTTTTCCCAAGCCTCATTCATTTTCAGGATGGCATACACCGGACTTTCCACCACGCCGGCCACGTCGCCGATGTTTCTGCCCACGCACAAGTTCTGGCGACCGGGCACGGCGGAACGCCGCTTGGAGATTTTCGTGCGGGCGGATCAATTCTGCGGTGACCCGGAGTATCACACCCGCAACCAGCAGCGGCACGGTTTTCTTGGGTGTTGCAACTCCATCCAAAGAATCCTTATCTAAACGGTTAATAGAAAGCTGAAAAATGAAGGATCCCATACAGAGAACTTCTCAGCTTTCGCTCACTACAATTGCCGATGTGACACCTTTGTAAAATCTTCGGATCAATTTATTGAAGTTAAAATAGCCACGCTCCGGGCGGGAAGATTGATGTTCAGGCCGGCTGACAAATTTGCGTCCTTCAAAATCTCCTTTGGCAAGGGGTAACCATCTTTATTCACCAGCATGTCATTTGGAAAATAATTGTAGCGAAAAAGTTGCGGCACAGGCTGGCTGCCGGGCACGGTGACGTGCAGATCCTGCGGCGTTTCGGAGTCATTCACCAACACAATCGAAAGATTCTGGCCAAACGTGGCGGCGAGCGTGCGTAGTCCGGGAATCAACGTGGCCGAAGTTTCCACCGTGTGGCAGCCGGGCGGGAAGCTCCGCGACATGAGCGACCAGGTAAAATACCACGGGCGTAATCGGGCATCCTCAGGATGGCCGATTTCATCGGCGAGGCTGTTGAAGAAACCCCATTTTTTAAAGCGAGTTTTGGTGACATCGGGCCATTGGCTGTCCTTGTCCTTGTTGATGTGCATGGCATCGTCCAAGTCCCAAGCGATGGTGCCAGCCATCCCGGCCCGCGCGCACTGGACGTTGTAATCCGCCATCCACACACCGTATTT
>JBEEMY010000236.1:0-4584 GCA_041192415.1 Verrucomicrobiota bacterium
TTGAAAACTTCGGCGAGCGCGTTCGGCCCGCCCGTGGATGTGCCGAGGCAAACCAGTTCCACCGGCAGCTTGTTCGCTGACGGCAAACCCGGAATCACCGGCGCGACGGCGGCGGAAATTTTTCTCGGCGGCAGCGCGTGCGAGGTATCCACGCCGAGGTGACGACAATGGACTTTGATTTTGGAGATGAGTTCCGACTGCAACCGCTCGATGCACTCGACCACGTTGCTCACATTCGACGGCTTCGTGACGTAGTCCGTCGCCCCGGAAGCCAGCGCCTCCAGCGTGGTCTCCGCGCCGCGCGCCGTGAGCGTGCTGAACATGATGACCGGCAGCTTGGGATACGTCTTGCGCAACTCTTTCAGCGTCGCAATGCCGTCCATCTCCGGCATCTCCACGTCCAGCGTGATGATGTCCGGGTTGACCTGCGGAATTTTTTGGAGCGCGATGTGGCCGTTCGCCGCCACGCCCACGACCTCGATGTTCGGATCGCGCGACAGCGCCTCGGTCATGAGCTTGCGCATCACCACCGCATCGTCCACGACCAATGCTCGGATTTTTGGCACAACGTTTTTAGACCACGCCCAGAATTTGAAGTTTTTCTTCCAGCGATTCCTTGGTGACGGGCTTCATCAAAAAATCATCCGCGCCCGCCTCCAGCGCCGCTGCCACGCGCTCCGGCGTGTTTTGCGTAGTGACCATCATCAACTTCACGTTGCTGAAATCCTGATTGCGGCGCAAAGTTTGCACGAGTTCCAAGCCATTCATCACCGGCATATCCCAGTCCACCAGCGCCACAGCGAACGGATCGCTCGGGTCATTCTTGAGGAACTTGTGCAAGCCGACGCGGCCATCCTCCGCCTCCTCGGTGGTGAAGGAAAGCTCGGTGGCGATGTGGTGCAGAAACGTCCGCATCGCCTTCGAATCATCCACTATGAGCATCTTCATAATTGTTCAGAGCAACGGAATAACAATTTTCCAATCAATGCCGGGCCTGTTCCACAATGCGCTTGAGATCAGCAGCCAGCTTGGCCAGCTCGGTGGCCGCGCTCAACGTGTTGTTCGCGCCCTCGGTGGTGTTCTTGGCGGCCACGCTGACGTTGGCAATGTTCTTGGAAATTTCCGTGCTGCCGCGTGCCGCCTCACCGGCATTGCGGGCGATCTCATTCGTCGTCGCCGACTGCTCCTCCACCGCGCTGGCGATGGTGTTGGAAATGTCGTTCACGCGCCCGATGACCAAACTGATCTGGCTGATGGCGGCGATGGAACCTTTCGTGTCGTTTTGAATCGCCTCAATCTTGCGGCCAATATCCTCGGTCGCATCGGCCGTCTGCTTGGCAAGTTCCTTGACCTCGTTGGCGACGACGGCGAAACCTTTGCCCGCTTCGCCCGCCCGCGCCGCCTCGATGGTCGCGTTGAGCGCGAGCAAATTCGTCTGCTGCGCGATGCTGGTGATGACCTTGATGACCTGACCAATTTCCTCGCTGCTCGCGCCGAGCTTGGCAATCGTGGCATTCGTCTCGCTGGCCACTTTGACCGCTTCATTCGCCACTTTTGTCGCCTCGCTGGCGTTCTTGGCAATTTCGCGCACCGTCGCGCTCATCTCCTCCGCGCTGGCGGCGACGGTCGCAATGTTTCTGCTGACCTGCTCCGACGCGGCGGCGACGACATTGGACTGCATCGCCGTCTCTTCCGAATTGGAACTCATCTGCTGGCTCGTGGCCGTCAATTCTTCCGAGGCCGAGGCGAGCGTCTGGGAATTCTGGCTCACCGTATTCATCGTCAGCTTGAGACTTTCCGTCAACCGGACCGCCTCGCGTTGCTTCTCGCCGATTTCATTCCAGTTCACTTTGTCCGCGCCGAACACGCCCTTCAAACCGGCGCGCGCCTGATTGAACGCCCGCGCCATCGCGCCGACTTCGTCATTCGTATTCGCCGACACGTCGCGGCTGATGTCGCCCGCCGCAAGGCCGACCACGGCCGCCTTCACCTGATTAACGCCGCCGACAATCTTCCGCGCCACCAGCCACAAAACGGTCACCCCCAGCGTCAGCCCGACCGCCGTGGTGAGCAGCGTCACCAGCTTGAGCGTGTTCGTGACCGCAAAAAGTTCTTTCGGCTCCGCGCGGACAATGCTCGTGAAGCCACTCCCCGCATAGCCCAACGTGTTCACGCTCTTGGCAAATCCACCCGGCTGGATGAATTCATGCCCCGCATCTTTGCTCATGCGGGCATTGTTCCCGAACGAAGTGCCCTCGATGTCCGCCGATTTCTGCGCGACCACCGCAATCGCCTCGCCCGACTCGATGAAATTGTATTTGAACAAATCCTTGTAACGCGGCTTGTTGTCGCCGGTTTCCGTCGGGTCCACGTCCACGATCAAATTTCCTTTCGCATCAATCACATTAAATTCCGTTGAAGCTAGGCCCTGCTTCTTCGCTTCGATATACTGCGCCAGCACGATTTTCTCGATCATGTCGCTGTCAAAATAATTTTGCCAGTAGCCGCGTATCTCACCTGTCACACTGTCGCGGATGGGCGCGGTCAGACTCATCGTCCATGCTGGAGCTTTATCGCCATAAACCTTCGCCACGACCGGGCTTTTGCTGGGAGTCGTCACGACCGTTCCCGTCAACGCGCCCGGCGAACTGTCCGTCGTAAATTTTCCCGCCACCGCCTGCTGGTAACCGTCCGTGTCTGCCATATTTTCGCCGACCAGTTGCTGGGCATTGCGCAACGGCGAACCATCCGGGCCAACGCTATTCACCAAAATCACTTTGCCAGCGACATTCATCACGATGCACAAATCGTAGCAACCATATGCCTTGGCATAATCATTCAACAAACCGGTCAAGCCCGCCTTGTCCTCCTCCGTCAGCTTGTTGAGGTCGCGGTGAAACGTGCGGTTCAAACCGAACGCCTGCACATCGCCGTAACGCTCGAAAAGACAGCGGTCAATCTTGTCCTGGACGGCCCGCGCATCCGACGCCAGCGAAACCAACGATGATTCCTGAAGCACTTTGGCCTCGTGATACACCACCGAATAAATCCCACCCAAGCAGCCGAGCAATATCAACGCGGCGGGCAGGATGATTTTCGCTTTTAACCCCAGCGAAAATCCGGCGCGCGAAGTCCGCGCCGCGCCGTTGCCGTTACTGGACGGCGACGCGTCGTCATCGTGAAAATCATGGTGCGCATGACCGTTGCCATTGGCGCGACCGTTGCGCGGGTGCATTTCCGTGGGCACCTGGATGCGGCTGGGGGACGTGTCTGTATTCATGTTGTTGGCAGTTATTAATCGGTCGAATTCGGTTGGAGTTAAACGGTCACGGTTTTTTCCGTGTCCAAAATCAGCAGCAGGCGGTCTTTCATTTTATAAACGCCGCGCACCAGTTCGCGCGCGACACCGGTCAGCGTCTCCGGCGGCGGCTCAAAAATGTCATCGGCCATCTCCACCACGTCGCCGATTTCATCCACGAGCAGGCTCACGGCGGCATCACCCGTGCGCACGACCACATTCATCGGCTTGGAGTCATCCGCGCGCTCCGGCAGTTCCAGCCGACGACGCAAATCCAGCGCCGTCACGATCTGTCCGCGCAAATTAATCAGCCCGCGCACCGTCGGGCTCGCCAGCGGCACGCGCGTCATCGGCTGATGCCGCAACACTTCCTGCACCGTCAGCACATCCACGCCGAAGAACAGGCCGTTCAACGTGAACGTGCAAAATTGTTTCGTCTGGCTCATAGCTTCGTCTTCGCAGTTTTGTAAAAAGACGGATCCGCCGCGCGGATGATGCCCGGCACATCCAGCAAGTCCGTGATCCGATCTTGAATCACCGCCGAACCAGCGATGCCTTCGCGCCCGACTTCGCGCCGCACCGCAATGGCCTCGTGCACGATGTCGTTTATTTTTTCAACGACGAGTCCGACGCTGCGGCCCTGCTCGGAATACACCACCACCTGCATCGGGTCGGCGGGCGCACCGGGCGCTTCGCCATGCGGCAGGTATTTTGAAATCGGAATCAGCGTCATGATCTGGCCGCGATACTGCACGACCTCCTGACTGCCGGAACGTTCCACCGACTTGCGCGAAAATTCTTCCAGCCGCGCCACCGTCGAGAGCGGAATGGCCATGCGCGCATTGTTGCCCGCGTTGAACACCAGCAACGTCTGCTTGGCATCCGCGCGCTCGGGATTTTTTATTTTGTCCAGCACTGCGCGGTCACGCACTTCGGCGATGACCTTGGAGTATTGCGCGATGCCGAGGACATCCAAAATGAGCGCCACCCGTCCGTCGCCCATGATCGTCGCCCCCGCAAAACACGAACTGCCTTTGAGCTGTTTGCCCAGCGGCTTCACCACGATTTCCTCCGTGTCATTGATGAAATCCACGATGAGGCCGAACTGCCTGCCATCCGCCTGCAACACCACAATTTGCACGTCGTCCGATTTTTTCGTGTCCGTGGGCAGCTTCAATTCGCGGTTCAAATAAATCAGCGGCAACAATTGTCCGCGCAAGCGATAGACCGACGCGCCATAAACCGTTTCAATTTTTTTGCGCGCCTCCTCGCCTTCCAGCCGCAGC
>JBEEMY010000237.1:0-4573 GCA_041192415.1 Verrucomicrobiota bacterium
GTAGGTGCGGAAGGCTTTAGTCAGTCCGTTGACTTCGATAGCTGGCATTGATGGCCGCGAAAATGCACGAAAGGTGCAGCTAGGGGAAATTTATTTTGCGCCTTTGTCGGCAATCAGCGGGTGAGCTGTTTTTCCAGATAGCTGACGACTTGGCGGACGTTCGCATCAACTTCCATGCGGTCTTTGACGAGGCGGCAGGCGTGCAAGACGGTTCCGTGGTCTCGTCCACCGAAGGCTTCACCGATGCTGCTCAACGAGTTTTCGGTCATCTGCCGAGCGAGATACATGGCAATCTGGCGCGGGAAGGCGATGTTTTCCGGGCGGCGCTTGCTGGTCATGTCCGCGAGCCGGATGTCGTAATGTTCGGCAACTTTTTTCTGGATGATTTCGATGCTGATGGTCTGGCGGCCTTCTTCGTGGAGAATTTCGCGGAGCAATCCTTCAACGACTTCGATGGAAAGTTTTTTGCCGGTGAGCGAGGCGAATGAGGCAACGCGGATGAGCGCGCCTTCGAGCCGACGGATGTTCGTGCGGATGCGCGTGGCGAGGAAATTAATGACGTCGTCTGGCAGCACGACTTTCATGAGCTGCGCTTTTTTCTGCAAGATGGCGAGGCGCATCTCAATGTCCGGCGGCTGCAAGTCCGTGACCAGACCCCATTCAAAGCGCGAGACGAGGCGGTTTTCCAACCCTTGAATTTCGCTGGCCGGCCGGTCGCATGTCAGGACGATTTGTTTGTGCGATTCGTGCAACGCATTGAACGTGTGAAAAAATTCTTCCTGAATGCGTTCCTTGCCAGCGAGAAATTGGATGTCATCAATCAGCAGCACGTCGGTCTGGCGGTATTTTTTGCGAAACTTGGCGAGCTGGTTGTTTTGGATGCCGTCAATGTATTCGTTCGTGAATTTCTCCGACGAAACGTAAGCGACGCGCGCGCCTTTTTTGGTGCTGGCAACGTGCTGGCCGATGGCGTGCAGCAAATGCGTCTTGCCCAGCCCGACACCGCCGTAAAGGAACAGTGGATTGTAAGATTTGCCCGGGGCTTCCGCGACGGCCTTGGCGGCGGCAAAAGAGAAATTGTTGTTGCCGCCAACGACAAAGGTCTCGAAAGTATTTTTCGGATTGAACAGCAAATCGCCATTCGTAGCAGCGCGATCCTGTGCTTCAGCAGCCTTGGCTTTAGCCGCAGATGCCTTCGGCAAGGCAATTGGCTGGACGGGTAGGGTTCCGTTCGTGACTTTGAACCGGACTTCTAATTTCGCCCCGGCGGCGATGGCCACCGCGTCCTGCATGAGGCTCAAGTAATTATCTTTGAGCCAGACTTCACAGAACTCGTTGGGAGCTTCAATGGTCAGATGGCGTCCATCCACCGCGCTGGCGCGCAGGGGAGCGAACCACATATTGAATGTGTCCCGGCTCAACTTGACGCGGAGATGCTCCTGCGCCGTGTTCCAAATTTTTTCAGCGGAAATCTGCATAATGTTGCCACAACCGCCCAAATTCCTGTGTTTATTCACTTAACCCTAAAACCGGCTTTTCCCGCCCAAGCGGATAGCCAGTCAACCGTGCCGAGCATTGTGATTCAAGCGAAATCTTTAACGGATTTCCAACCCTCGCCGCTGTCTTCAGCGAAAAACACCAGTTTCTCCTGATTTGACAGGGCTAAAATCAAGTCTGATTTTATTTCCGCCGCCGTTCTGCCGGGAAAATGTTTAGCTTAACAAAACCTGTTGAATTACGTCAGCGTTTTTATGTCATCGGGCAAAAAGTTGCGAGGACAACATATTAACTCTTGTTCACGAGTTATTCACATTGAAAAACCGGCGGTGAAAACAGGTGGTTTAGCCGGGCTGTTCCACTGGCGCGCAAGGTTCACGCCAGGAGTTGCCGAATCCAGCTAGGACCAGCGGATGATTTCCAGCGTGACCCGAAGACTAATCAAGGCGCCAAATTCTAAAACATATGCTTATACTTAAATTATCATGTTGACTGTGATAAGTGAGTATGATTATCTGTCCATAGTTGCAGGCGGGATTAGTAAGCAACTGTTGATCTTTGGATTTTATAATTTCGGCTCCAGCTTGAGTGCAGACTGGAGTGCGAGTTCTCCGTAACCTTACGTTGTGCTCATTCTGAATTCCCCGGGTTTTTTGGCCATCCTCTGGCTGACTAACCCGGTTTTTTCTTTTCCGCTTCAAACTTTTCACTTTTTCGGCTGTTGGCTGGCAAAATCGGCTAGCGAAAATGAATCACGGGCTTTGTCTCGCTATAGTTGCTTGCTAAACTTCGGCCATGAACCGTGTCCAATCTGACCTGCTTTTCGCCGAGGCGCTCAAATATATTCCCGGCGGCGTGAATTCTCCGGTGCGTGCCTTTCGCGCCGTTGGTGGCAATCCTTTTTTCGTCAACCGCGCCAGCGGCGCAAAAATCTGGGACGTGGATGGCAATGAATTGCTTGATTACGTTCTGACGTGGGGGCCGGCCATTCTCGGTCACGCGCATCCCAAAATTATTTCCGCCGTCAAAGCCGCTGCTGATTTCGGCACGAGCTTTGGGATTCCCAATCCGCTGGAAGTGACAATGGCCAAACTCATCTGCGAGTTGGTTCCGAGCGTGCAAAAAGTTCGCATGACCAATTCTGGCACGGAGGCGTGCATGAGTGCCATCCGGCTGGCGCGCGGGTTCACGCAGCGCGACAAGATCATCAAGTTCGATGGCTGTTATCACGGCCACGCGGATTCGTTGCTGGTGAAAGCCGGCAGCGGCGCGCTGACGTTTGGCCAGCCCGACAGTGCGGGCGTGCCGGCTGCGTTCACCCAGCACACCATCGTTGCGCCTTTCAATGACATTGACGTGGTGAAACAAATTTTTGCGGCGAACAAAAATGAAATCGCCGGGATCATCGTGGAGCCGGTGCCGGGCAATGCGGGATTGTATTTGCCGCAGCCGGGCTATCTGGAATTTCTCCAGGAAATCACGGCGGCGAATGGGGCGCTCTTAATTTTTGACGAAGTGATGACGGGCTTTCGTCTCGCGCGTGGCGGCGCGCAGGAACGTTTCAACATTACGCCGGACTTGAGTTGTTTCGGCAAAGTCATCGGCGGCGGCCTGCCGGTCGGCGCGTTTGGCGGGCGCGCGGAAATCATGGACTGCCTCGCGCCGCTCGGGCCGGTGTATCAGGCGGGGACGTTGAGCGGCAATCCGCTCGCGCTGGCGGCGGGTCTGGCAAACTTAGAAGAACTCGGCGTGGAACGGGAAGGCGGAAATGCCTACCAACTGCTGGAAGAACGCGGCGCGCAGCTCGAAGCTGGCCTGAAAGCCGCCGCCAAATCTGCGAACCTCCCGGTGCAATTCAACCGCTGTGGCTCGATGTTCTGCGGCTACTTCACCGCCGCGCCGGTTCACAACGTAGCCGCCGCGCTGCGCAGCGACCGCGAACGCTTCAAGAAATTTTTCCACGGAATGTTGGCGGCGGGAATTTATCTCGCGCCGTCGCAGTTCGAGGCGGGCTTTATTTCCACCGCGCACACGGCGGCGGACATTGAAAAAACCGTGCGTGCCGCCGACCAGGTTTTCCGGCAGTTGTAACTTTCCGCCGACCACCGCGTCTGAACCAGCAATCCACTGTATTAAACCAACGGTGGTTCGCACCCGAAAACAACAAACTATTATGAAACTGAACAAGACCTTGACGCTGGCCGCACTCGTGGCGACCAGCCTGTTTGCCGGCAGCGCATTGCAGGCGCAGGATGCCCCCAAAGACAAACCCGCTGACGCCCCCGGCGGCGCGCCCGGTAGCCCCGGTATGAGACGCCCGATGCTTTCGCTCGACAGCGTGGCCAAGCAGCTTGACCTGACCGAAGAGCAGAAGACCAAGGTGAAGCCCATCATTGAAGAACTCACGCAGAAGATGGGCGACCTGCGCAAAGACACCAGCATGGCGCAGGAAGAAAAACGTCCGAAGATGAAAGAGCTGCGCGATGCCGCCACGGCCAAGCTCAAGGAAATCCTGACGGCTGAACAATTTGCCAAATGGGAAAAAATGGGGCCGGGTGGACGCCGTCCCGGTGGTGCTGGCGGCCCGCCGCCCGCAGCGGGTGGTGAAGGTGCGAAGGCCAAGGATGCCGCCCCTAAAAATTAATGGCTGGATTCTGTTCGCGAAGTGCTGCCGGATATTTTTCGGCAGCACTTTTTTTGTGCCCGCAGGTTTGCTCGAAAAAAGATGTGGCCCGCCCGACCCGCAACTCGTCCTAGCAATCAAACCGAACCACTGCTTGGTGATGACTTTGCTTGACGCTCCGTGGCGCGCTCTGAAACCTTCCGGGCATTGAATCATGTTTGATGTCTGTCTCTCGTTCCTCCTGCGGTCGGCGGCGCTGATGGTCAGCGCTGGCTGGCTGCTTTCAGCGCTGGGCGCGTTGACACTGACCGGCTATGGGATCGCGGGCGGGCTGGAATTCCTGCGCCATGAAGCCGCGGAAGCCGGTGTCCTTGATCGCGCGCGAGATGGCGGGGTAGTTGAGCTCCTGCGTCTCGTCGATCTCGTGTCGGCCGGGATTGCCGCCGGTGTGGT
>JBEEMY010000238.1:0-4569 GCA_041192415.1 Verrucomicrobiota bacterium
CGACGCTGGAATTAGAAACTGCGGCGCGACTAGTCGGTGCGCTTTACGCGAACATGAATCGCTTCGCGGTGTTCAAGGAATTGAGCCTGCTCTATTTCATCGCGGCGAGCTTTTCAGAAACGGCGCGGCGGCTGGGCAAGCCGGAATTGGCGGACGGATTTTTGCTCTGCCGTCATCCGGTGTTCGCCAAACAGTTTGAAAAAGTTTGCGAGGCAGCGGGCGAAAATCTTTCCGCGGACGAATTGATAACATTTTCAAAGAATATTCGCGAGGCGATTGCGCCACTGGACGTCGCGGGACTCATCGATGATTCGCGTCACCCGTGGTATCCGGCGCTGACGGCGGATTTGTTGCGCAATGCGGGGAAGGTTGGCGCGAGCCAATCCGAAATGCTGGCGATGCTGGCGCGGTGCGGGTTGGAGTTCACGCTTTAGCGTGTCGGGCTTCGCATGACTAAAGGGACAAGCTAAAGTTTGAACTCCAACTTCACGGGCCGAGCAGCACGCGGTAGAAACGTTGCGGGTAGTTCGTCGAACTTACATCAATGAACTGATACGGGAGCGCGGGCGGATTCGTGGTCAGCAGGATTGACCAGTTCACCAAGTTCGATGAACCCAGCACGGAGTAATCCGGGCCGACATCGCCGGAAATATTCATCTGGAATTTTCCAGAAATAATTTTCGGCGAAGCGATGCCTGGCTGCACTGGAGAATTCACCGTCACAGAAAAATTCTGCGTGGCGGCAAGACTGGGCGTGCCGTTGTCGGTGACGGTGACGGCGAGCGGATACGTTGCGCCGCCCTGCGAAATCAGCGGTCGCCACGAGAAAATTCCGTTGCTGGAGTTGATGGCCGCCCCCGCCGGCGAACTCGCTAAACCGAAAGTTAAAATTTGCGCGGGTGCTTCCGCATCGCTGGCGGTGTTGGTGACGAGCAATGTTGCGCCAGCCAAAATTGTGCGGTTGGAAATTGCGGTGAGCACGGGCGCGGTGTTCATGATCGCGACGATTTGATTGGAACTCAAAACGTAGTCGTAGAGGCGGACGTCATCCATCGTGGCGGCAAGAAAACTCGCGCCGGACTGCGTGCCGCCGATGCGGAGGAACGGCGGCGCGGTGCGCGCGCCGGTCGGCCCGGTGAGGCTGCCGCGTTGCGCGCCGTCCACGAACACGGTCATCTGGCCGCTGGTGCTGTTGCGCGTGGCGACAAGGTGATGCCACAGCCCGTCGTTGATGATGTTCGTCGCGGTGAGCGAGGTGTTGGGACTGCCCACGCCAAAACCGAAATTACTGCCGATGAGCGCAGTGCCAAAATCAGTCGCCGCCCCGGAGACTTCGCCGTCCACAAATCCTTTGCCGTTGAACCATTGCGGGGTGCCGCCGGTCGTGGTGGTCTTGGCCCAGAACGCGATGGTGAAATCGTTTCTGATAGAAACGGGAATCTGGATGTAGCCGGTGGTGCCATTGAATAGCGCGGCGTTGGTTCCAATCTTGCCGGCGACAAAAGTCACACCGCTGTTAGTGGTGCCGTGATTGGTGGAAGCACTGTCGAGCGCGTTGCCATCGAGCTTGTAGTAGGCGACGAGCGAGCCGTTGACGTTCACCACGAAGGAAGTATTCGTCGTCACGCTGCCGTCGAAAACTCCGAGCGTGATCGTCGTGCTGCCCACTTGATTCGTGAGCGGCGTGATGGTGACGGTGCGGTTCGCGCCGCTGCCACTGATCACGATGTTCGTGTTGGGAACCAAACTGATGTTCGATGAATTGCTGCTCACGACGAGCGAGGCGATGGCAGTCTCGGCATCGCCGATGGTGAAATTCAGCGGGCCGACCGTGCCGTTACGGCTGATGGTCTGGTCGGCGATGCCGGTGATGGTTGGCGGATTATTAGGCGGCAGCAGCGACGCGACTTCCACGCCGGTGAGGACGCGCGAATAAAAACGCACGTCGTCAATGAGGCCGTTGAAGTAACGGTTGTCGCCGACGTTGCCGCCGATGGCGATGCCGAGGTTGGCCTTGAGCAGACCGGTTCCGCCAGTAGCGGTTCCGTCGAGAATTCCGTTCACATAAATTTTGAAAACACCGCTCACACCGTCGCGCGTGACGGCGAGGTGCATCCATTGGCCAGTGCTGATTTCCTGCGTGCCGCCGAGCGACAGATCAATGACGCCGGTGAAAAATGAGAGACGATTCACGCCGCCCGCGCTGCGCGTGCCGCCCAAAATAAAATCCGCCGCCACGCCACCCACGTCCGACCAGATGATGCCCGTTCCCAAGTAAGTTGGATCCACCGTTTGAAAAGTCTGCGTGGTCTTGACCCAGCACATGATGGAGAAGTTCGTGCCGAGATTGTTGCTGATCGAGACGTAATTATTCACGCCGTTGAAAGCCAAAGCCGCGCCGCTCTGCCCCGGCGTCCACGCGGTCGAAAGCATATTTTGCAGCGCGCCGTTATTACCGTTGCCCGACGCGTCGGCGGTGGTGAAGCCGGAATTTTCTTCAAACGGCAGCCACGTTATCAGGAATTGATTCAGCGGATCGTAATTCACTTGCAGCGTGTTGGATACGTAGTTGGTGCCGCCGGAATTGCCGACGACCTGACCTTGAGGAAATTGCACGGTGATCGCGCCCTTCGTGGTTGGAGTGATGGTGAGCGAGTAACTCGCGTTTGAACCCGCCAAGCTGGTGACTTGTCCGTTCGTCACGAGAAATTTATTCGTGGTCACGCCGGTGACCGACTCGGTGAACGACACGTTCACGGCGAAGTTGGTGTAGACGAGCGTGTTGGTGTTCGCGAGCGTCAGCACCACGCCGGGGCCGGGCGGCAGCGTGTTGATCCACGCGGCGATGAGTGAAACGGCGTTGCTGTCCACGACATTTTTCGCGAGCGGCGGCATTTGGAATTGTCCCACGCGGCTCAAGCGATTGTAGGCGAGCGAGTGCGCCAAATCCTGCGGCACGATGACGCGGTCGTTGGTGTCGGTGATGAAAAGCTGCGTGAGACCTTGGATGATATTTTGCGACGGCAGCGGCGTGGTGAACCGCGCATCGAAGTAGGCCTGCACGCCGCCGGGGCGATGGCACTGCGAACAATTCGCGTCGAGATAGGAACGCGCGCGCAGCTCCAGCGAGACCGAGGTGTTCGTGATGGAATAGGATTTCAGATAGTTCGTCAGTTGCGCCTCGCTGTAATTTGCGCCGAGCAAACCGATGTTGCCGAGTGCGCGGAGCTGATTATCCGTCACGCCGGTTTCGGGATAGGTCGTGGGGCAATTCATCTGGTGCGTCTTCAAGCCGAGGACGTAGCCGGCATTCGCGTTGTGGCAGACAGTGCAATCGGTGCGGCTGGGAAACGCCCACGTTTGCGTGCGCTGAATTCCACCTGCACCGGTGATTACATAATCAGCGTTGGTTCCAGTCGTCAGCAAATCCGCATCCGAGCCGTCCGCGCGCCATTTGTAAGTGAGGCCATAGACGCCGGCGTTTTGATCCACGACGAGCAAGCGAGTCTCAATGCGCTGGGTTATCGCGGAGTTAGTATCGTTCAACGGCAGGTCAAATTGTTTTACGAACACCGTGCCGCTGGGAAATTTCCATTCGCCCGTCGCGGAAAACGTGATTTGCTCCGCCGCCGTATTGTGCGAGCCGTCGTTCGGCACGGCGAACCAGCGTTTTTTTACCGCACCATCGGACCAAAGCGGGGAGTTGACCGTGTAAGCGTGCAGGCCGGGAGCCGGCGCGAGCGTGGAGAGATTCGTGAACACCCCGAGCGTGGAGAGCGGCGTGGCCGGATCGGGAATGATGCTGACAATGGCTTTGAGTTTGTAAATCTGCCCCGCACCAACGCCGCCGACTTTTACGAAATAGAGTTCGCCGCTCGTGTCCTGCCCGATGGCAGAAGTGCCGCCATACACCGAACCAGCCGGCATACTGGCGATTTGCACCGCCGAATCCAGCGTGGTTCCATTCGTGGAAGCGACGGCATAGATGCGGCCAGAGTCGTTGTCCGCAGAAATATATTTGCCGACGAGTCCGGGGAAATTCGTGCCACGATAAACGTAGCCGCCGATGATGCAGCCATCGCCATTGTTGTGCGGGTAATCCCACAGCGGCGGCTGCTCGATGCCGATGACGGTGCCGGGGCGTGCCTTCGGGCCGGCGACAATGCCTTCCATGAACGCCCACTGATAATTTCTTCCGGGCTGGAGAATGTCTACCTCTTCACGCGTGGACTGGCCGACATCGCCAACCCAAATTTTCCCCGTGACCAAGTCCTGCGAGAAGCGATACGGGTTGCGGAAACCGAGCGCGTAAAATTCTTCGAGGTTGCTGCCATTGGTGCTCACGAACGGATTGTCGTTCGGCACAAAATAATTCGTGGAAAAACTTTCCGGCCAGCCGACGGGCAGGTTCGGATGATGAAATGGTTGGCGGATGATGGCGTGGCTGTTGGTGGGATTCTTGTTTACGTCCACGCGGAAAATGCCGGACATAAGCCGCTCGTTGATGACTTGCGTGACGTTGTATTGATCGTTTGCGCCACCTTCATCGCCGACGCCGAAATAGAGATA
>JBEEMY010000239.1:0-6965 GCA_041192415.1 Verrucomicrobiota bacterium
TCCGCAGCACCGCGGCCTGCAATCCGTCCAGGCGGCTGTTGCGGCCCTCAATTTGGTGGTCGTGTTTTTTGAGCTGGCCGTGGTTAGCGAACATGCGGGCGGTTTGGGCCACCTTCCCGTCACTGGTCACCATCAGTGAATGTTGTGCTCCCGCCGCTCCCGCCACCACATTGCTCGCCACCATGATTGGCAGGTTGGTGCCGCCCGTCGTGCCATTGCCCAATTCACCATTGTTGTTATTTCCCCAGACCAGCAGGGAAGAATTTCCCACCATCACCGAAGCTGGCTGGCTGATAACCATGCCGTTCAGATTGGTCACCACAACATAAAAGGTGCCCGAATTGGTTACGCCTGCATTCGTCACCGTCAGCGTATTGTTTGTCGCGGCCAAAAGCAGTCGGTTGTCCTTGAACCATTGATAGACCGGTGCCGCGCCTGATACCGTCACGCTCAAAGACACCGTTCCACCCAACGCCAGCACTTGATTGGTTGGCATTTGGGTAATGACCGGTTGCGCACCACTATTAAAAGCTTGAAGAACTGTAACTACGAGCAAGCAGATTGCCCCCAATTTTTTGAATGTTTTCACCCTGCTGCGATTACATTCTAAATCAGATTTAAGTCAAATGTATTTGTATAGGCATACGAGGCTTTTATCGTTTTTAGTCGGGCAAGGCACCTGTAGTTCGTTGCCCGTCTTGCAAGTCGCCGTCGGTCGTCAGTTGGGCTAACCATCTGTCGGGTTTGCGTCATGCGCAGGACTGGCTCTTTTTGTAATTCAGATTATTTCGGGGAAATTAATTTCACACCCGGAAAATATGTTTGATAACGGGTGGCATCGCGCGTGACTAAAGTCAGCCCTTCAACCTCCGCGTGTGCCCCGATAAAAAAATCCGGGAGCGGGGAAGTCTTCACACCACCACTGCGCCGGTATTTCAAAAACGCTTGCGCGGCCGACCAGCCAGCAGCGAAAGGCAATGGTCGCCGTTGAAAAATTGCCGGAATAAGCCAGCCATCAAGGCTGGCGGCGGTGGTGAAAGCGGGCGCGAGTTCCGCATAGATGATGGGGTTGACGATGACCGGCCCTTGCAAGGCAGCCGACCGAAATGCTTTTTCCGACCACGCCAGCCAAACTGGATCCGCCGTGGCGATATCCAGCAGGACATTGGTATCAAACAGAATCATTCTTCACCGCGAGTCGCGGTCAGCACATTCTCGGTGGTGACTCCGGGGACGGCCGCGCCGCGCGCTTGCTGCAGCCAGCTTTCAACTGGCGACATCGTTTGGCGGCGCTGGCGGCGGGCGGCCAGCCAGTCCGCGAGCTGATCCACCTGCGGTTCGGGCAGTTTTTCGATGGCGGCTTCAATTTCCAAGATGCTGCTCATGGCGTGAAATCTAGCACAGCCCGGCGGCTACGGGCAAGATGCCCGTGCTACTACTTTTATTTACGGCGGGTTTCTGCTCCGGTGGTGGTGTGGTTGGGCAAACCGACCGGTTTGCCGGGCGGGCGGGAAAGGCGTCGCGGCAGCGACGCCCTACCTTGGCCTTGCAGTCGTCACAAAAACTTCGCTCGCCACTGCTGGCGCGATTATTTAACCTGCGACTTCTGAATCCGATGAAACTCACCATCCTGATGCCGTGCCTGAACGAGGCCGAGACGCTCGCGAAGTGCATCGAATCGGCGCAGGCCGGACTCGCGCGCGCGGGCGTGCCGGGGGAAATCCTTATCGCCGACAACGGCAGCACCGACGGCTCGCAGGCCATCGCCGAAAAACTCGGCGCGCGGGTGGTGCCGATTCCGCAAAAAGGCTATGGCAGCGCGTTGCGCGGCGGCGTGCAGGCGGCGCGCGGCGAATGGATCGTCATGGGCGATGCCGATGACAGCTACGATTTCCGCGAAGCGGAGCGCTTCGTCGGAAAATTTCAGAACGGCGACGAACTCGTGATGGGCTGTCGTCTGCCCGCCGGTGGCGGCACGATTGTTCCCGGCGCGATGCCGTGGAAAAACCGCTGGATCGGCAATCCCATTTTATCTTTCATCGGCCGATTATTTTTCAAATGTCCGGCGCATGATTTTCATTCCGGCCTGCGCGGCTTCACCAAGACTGCGTTCGCCAAAATGGATCTGAAGACGACCGGCATGGAGTTCGCCTCGGAGATGGTCATCTCGGCGACGCTGAAGGGGCTGAAGATTTCCGAGGTGCCGGTGACGCTCCGCAAGGACGGGCGCTCGCGTCCGCCGCACTTGAAGCCGTGGCGCGACGGCTGGCGACATCTGCGTTTCATGCTGCTGTTCTGTCCGCGCTGGCTGTTTCTGATGCCGGGAATTTTTCTGTTCGCATTCGGGATGCTGGCCGCCACTGCGCTGGCCGTCGTGCCACAGCATTTTTCCGGCACGGTGCTGGACGTAGGTTCGCTGCTCGTCGCGAGCATGATGGCCGTGATCGGTTTTCAACTCGTGACGTTTTCATTTTTCACCAAAGTGTTCGCCATCGCGGAAGGCTTGCTGCCGAACGATGAAAAATTTTCCCGGCTGTTCAAAATTTTCACGCTGGAAAAAGGCATCGTGCTTGGCCTGCTCGTGGCGCTGACCGGCCTTGGCCTGCTCGCGCACGCTGCGTGGATCTGGCGGGAGGCGGGCTACGGCGTGCTGGATTATCCCGCCAATCTCCGCCGCCTGATTCCGGCCACGACGCTGCTGGTGCTGGGCGTGCAGACGGTGTTCGCCAGCTTTTTCATGAGCGTGCTGGGGTTGAAAACCACCACGCGCCAGCCGCCGGCCTTGAAAGAAAATTCCGCTGCGCAGTCATGAAAGCCGCCGACCGTTTTCTCCAGCGCTGGCGCATCCGCAAAGTCTCCGCCGAACTCGCCCCCGGCGCCCGCATCCTCGACATCGGCAGCGCCGATGGCGCGCTGTTCGCCGCGCTCGGCGCGAACGTTGGCGCGGGCAGCCTCGGCGTGGACCCCACGTTGTCCGCGCCAATCACAGTCAACGGCTGCCGCCTGCTGCCGGGATTTTTCCCGGAGGCCGTGCCGCCCGGAACGCCGCCGTTCGACGCCATCACCATGCTGGCCGTGCTGGAACATTTTCCGCCCGCCGCCTACGACGCATTGCGCACCGGCTGTGAAAAATTTCTCAAGCCCGGCGGCAAGCTGCTCATCACCGTGCCGTCGCCAGCGGTGGACCACATCCTCGCCGTGCTGAAATTTCTCCGGCTTGTGGACGGGATGTCGCTCGAAGAACATCACGGCTACGAAGTGGCGCAAACGGGGGAAATTTTCCCGCCGCCGAAGTTCCGCCTGCTGCGCCGAAAAACGTTCCAGCTCGGCCTGAACAATTTTTTTGTCTTTGAACGCACCGATGCCCAGTGACGCTCCATCGGAACAATGCACTCGCGTGCGCCGGATTTTTCCGCCAGCATCGGCGCGATTAAATTATGGCTGAACCCATTCCGGCCAAACCCAGCATTGCCGTGGTCATCCCCTGTTATCAGGAGGCGTTGACCATCGGCAAGGTCATCGCTGATTTCCGGCGCGAACTGCCGACGGCGAAGATTTACGTCTATGACAACAACTGCACCGACGGCACGGCGGCGTTGGCCGCGCAGGCTGGCGCAATCGTCCGGCGCGAAAAACGTCAGGGCAAAGGCTACGTCGTCGCCGCCATGTTCGAGCAGATTGATGAGGACATCCTCGTGATGGTGGATGGCGATGACACTTACGAAGCCAGCCACGTCCACAAATTGCTGGAACCGATTTTGCGCGGCGATGCCGACATGGCCGTGGCCACGCGGCTCACCAATCACGACGATAATTCATTCCGCCCGCTGCACGTTGTCGGCAACCGGCTCGTCTGTGGCATCATCAACTGGTGGGCCGGCGCGAGCGTCTCGGACATTTTTTCCGGCTATCGCGCCTTCACCCGCGACTCCGTTCGGAACATTCCCATCACCGTGCGCGGCTTCGATGTGGAGACGGAACTGACTTTGCAGGCGTTGTATCGCGGACAAGTCATCCAGGAAATTCCCTCGCCGTATCGCTCGCGGCCCGCCGGGAGTTTTTCCAAGCTGAATACTTTTTCCGACGGCCTCCGCGTGCTGCTGCGGCTCTTCCTGATTTTGAAATCCTACAAGCCGCTGACTTTTTTTGGCGGCCTCGGGCTAGTTTTGTTTTTGCTGGGCATGGCCATCGGCTCGCTGCCGGTCTATGATTTTGTCACCGACCCGGATCATTTCGTCCATCGCGTGCCAAGCGCCATCCTCGCCGCGTCGTTGGTGCTGCTGGCGTTTTTCTCGCTCGGCCTCGGCTTGATCCTGAACAGCATGAACCTCCGGCTGCTCGAACTCGAAAAAATGGTGGCGAAGGCGGGAAAATAATTTCAATGAGCCATCCCGCCATCATCGTTGAAAACGTCGGCAAAAAGTATTTGCTGCAACACCAGCAGAACGGCCGCCAATACAAGGCGTTACGCGATGTCATCGCGGGCGGTGCGAAACGGGTCTTCAATCGGAAATCGGAAATCGGAAATCGGAAATCGGTGGAGGATTCATTTCAAATCCAGCAGGGCGATGTCGTGGGCATCATCGGGCGCAATGGCGCGGGCAAAAGCACGCTGCTGAAATTATTGAGCCGCATCACCGAGCCGACGACGGGCCGAATCCGTTTGCGCGGACGCGTGGCCAGCCTGCTCGAAGTCGGCACCGGCTTTCATCCCGAACTCACCGGGCGCGAAAATATTTTTCTTAACGGCGCGATTCTCGGCATGAGCCGGGCGGAGATCACGCGCAAGTTCGACGACATCGTGGCGTTCGCCGAGGTGGAACGGTTTCTCGACACACCGGTGAAACGTTATTCCAGCGGAATGTATGTGCGCCTCGCCTTCGCCGTGGCCGCGCATCTGGAGCCGGAAATTTTGATCGTGGACGAAGTGCTGGCGGTTGGCGACGCGTCGTTCCAAAAAAAATGTCTCGGCAAAATGCAGGACGTGAGCAAGGGCGGACGCACGGTTTTGTTTGTGAGCCACAACATGGGCGCGGTGGCATCGCTCTGCCAGACGGGCATCTGGATGCAGAAGGGTAGCGTGGTGAAAATCGGCGGCGCCCGCGCGATCGTGGACGAGTATCTCACCAACAACACCGAGACGCTCGCGGCGGTCGTGGATCTTTCCGAGGCGAAACGTCAGGGCGACGCGGGGCGGCGGCTGAAGTTGGAAAAAGTGGAATGGCTCACCGGCCTACCGATGCAGCACGGCGAAAAATTTTCCATCCGCGTGCATTTTTCCACGCGCGACGACGTTCATGAAGTGGCCATCGGCATCGGCTTTTCAAATCTGGAAGGCGTCCGGCTGGTCACCTATGACACGGATTTTCAAACCGGCTACCGACCCGATATAAAAAAGAATTCGACGAGTTTCGTGGACGTGACGGTGGGTGAACTGCCGCTCGCGCCGGGACTTTACAATTTCAGCGTCGGCTGCCGCTCCGGCGACGCGTTCGGCTTGGACTACATTCCCGAGGCCGGCCAACTCGAGGTCGTCATGGGACCGAAGACACCCGGCTACATCAACGTGCCCGGCGCGGGCGTGCGGCTCCGGAGCGACTGGCAATGGCATCTGGATTCGCCGCAAAAATAATTTCAAATATGATCAACCAGCTTAAAAAAATCTTCGGCCGTTTTTCGCAACTGCGCTCCCGCGAATTTCACGTCGAGACGTTTGATTTCCAATCCGGCCTAGGCGATTCCGCGTGGGTGCTTTACGGCTTGGCGCGTTCCATCAAGCCGAAAGTGTGCGTGGAAATTGGCTCGGCGCGCGGCAAGTCCGCTTGCACCGTCGGTCTCGCGCTCCGCCGGAACGGCTTTGGAAAACTTTACGCCATTGACCCGCACAGCGTGACGACTTGGAATGACACGGCGTCGGTGGATTCCTTCGCCATCATCAGCGAGCATCTGCAAAAAGCTGGCGTGACGGAATGGGTGGAGATTGTCCGCAAGACTTCCACCGAGGCCGCGAAAGGGTGGAACAAAAAAATTGATCTCATCTTCATTGATGGCGACCACAGCTACGAGGGCGTGAAGGCGGACTGGGAATTATTCCTACCGCACATGAGCGAGTTTGGCGTGGTGGTTTTTCATGACACGATTTGGGATTTGAAGCCGGACACGAGCATCGCCCGCGCCGACATGGGCGTGCCGCGTTTCGTGGACGAACTGCGGGCGGCGGGCTATCCGGTCATCACGATTGACCAGAACTTCGGCGTGTCGCTGGTGCAACCGCGCCTCGGCGGCGTGAAGCTGCGGCAGGGATAATGTTTTACCTGCGACGTGCTTGGTAATAAAATTTTTAGATTCATGAGCAACGCCAAGGCATTGACAAAGAAAATTTTGGGCCGATTGATTCGGGCAACGATTCGTCGGCTTCCTCCGCTGCCGGCCAATCAATTCAAAACGCTCAAGCAACTCAAGTGGCAATTTTCGAGGGTGCAAGTGCCGACGGAAATTCGCACCGTCAAAGGGCAGTTGTGGCCGGAAGAATTGCAGGCGCTTTACGCGCTGGGGGCGATGGCCGAATCCCCCATGCTGGAAATCGGTTCCTGGCTCGGCCTCTCGGCGACCTGTCTGGCCAAGGGAATTGTCGCGAGCGGGATCAGTAAGAATTTCACCGCCTGCGACTTGAATCCGGGCCCGGCCAACTACCGCGAGCTGCCGGACGGACGGACTGGTTTTTTTTATCCGCCGGAATCAACGACCCCGATGGGCGCTTGCAGCCGCAAAATCTACGAGGACGAAATCCGCCCGGTGGTGGCTCATCCGGACGGCGTGGTCGGGCAGCTCCGCGCGAATCTGCGGCGAATGGGCGTCGAACCGCTCGTCCAGATTGTGACGGGTGATTTCAAGTCCGTGCTACCCGCGCAAAAATACCGGTTTATCTTCTGTGACACATTGCACGATCCGACCGAGATCCGCGC
>JBEEMY010000240.1:0-4532 GCA_041192415.1 Verrucomicrobiota bacterium
TAATCAATTGGTTCCCGGTTCAAGTCCGGGCCGTGGCACCAACTCTTTTTTGGAAAAGCACTCCGCCAAATTTTTCCCGCTTGCAGTCCTGAACCTCAACCCGCCAGAATGATTTCATGCTTAAACTTTCCTTTCCCTTCACCGAGGAAAAAATTCGCGCGCTGAAAGTCGGCGACGAGGTTTTGATTTCTGGAACAGTTTTTACCGGGCGCGATGCGGTGCATAAGTATTTGCACGAAGGCGGCGCGTTGCCGGATGGCGTGAATTTCAAGGACGGCATCATCTATCATTGCGGCCCGGTGATGATGAAGCAGGCCGACGGATCTTACAAATGCACCGCTGCCGGCCCGACAACTTCTATCCGCGAGGAGCCGTATCAGTGGCAGGTCATCCGCGATTTCGGTTTGCGCGGGGTTATCGGCAAGGGCGGCATGGGTGCGAAGACGCAGGCGGCGTGCAAGGAATACGGCTGCGTCTATCTGCACGCCATCGGCGGCGCAGCGCAAGTGCTGGCCGAGTGCATCAAGAAAGTCAGCAACGTTTATTTTCTCGAAAAGTTTGGCTCGCCCGAAGCGATTTGGGAACTGGCGGTGGAAGATTTTCCGGCGGTAGTGACGATTGACGCGCATGGCAATTCGCTCCATGAGGAAATTTTTGCGAAGAGTCAGGCGGCGCTGGCGGAAAGACTCTGAGTTTCACGCAAAGACGCCAAGGCGCAGAGTTTTCTTTGCGAGCTTTGCGGCTTTGCGTGAAACTAAAACTTCAAGTTCCACTCGCTCGTTGAGTATTTCTCGCGGGCGAGTTTTTCGATTTCAGCCAGCGGTGGGTTTTTCAACGTCTCGTTTGCGTTCCATTCCTTGGCGAGCGCGGCTTTCACCGCTGGTGCGGGCAAGTTTAAGTTGGTGATGAATTCTTTATGCGGTCGGCTGGCGCGGTAAGCTGGCTGGAGCGACGGCATTAAAAGCAATTCACTGATGAGCGTCAGATCGCAATCGAGGAGCAGCGTGCCGTGGAAGAGCAGAAAGTTTTTCCGCCGCCGCTGCGAATTGCCGGCGAATTTCACATCGCCAACACACAGGTCGGTATGGCCGCGCACGGAAATTGCCGATTGTGGAAGCAGCGTGGCAATGGCTCGCCGATTTTTCTCCATGATGAACTGATTCGCCGTCGTGATGTTCCGCGTCTCCCCCACTTCATCAATTCGCAAAATCAAACTGTAGTTCAATCCGCCGCGCATCTGGACCACCGTGCCGCCGCCGGTGCAACGCCGGAAAATCGGAATCCCTTTCGCTTCACACGCGGCGACGTTCACTTCCGTCGCCACCTTGTTCGCGTAGCCGACGACGACGAACGTTTCGCGGGGTTCCCAGAACAAAATTATTTCGCCGCCGCCGCCATTTTCCGCCGCGTCCAGAAAAAATTCGTCCGCCGCGAGGTTTTCAGCAGGCGAGGGGAGCGTGAGGTCGAGACGTTTCATCGGGTGGCGGTGATTTCGCTGGCAATGCGGGAGGGTATTCGGTTTAATTTGGGTGAACTCTTTTCGTGTTCGCATAACGATTTTATCCTAGTGAAAGCCTCTAAAAAAGAAATTTACGGTTCGCGCGCCGGCACTACCTCCACCGCCACTAACGGCAACAGCGACAAGCTGGACGACTCTTTGCAGTCCATGTTTGAGCATGCGCTGGAAAATCAGGGGCCGGAGCGCACGGCGCAGTTGCTCGAGAAACTTGCCAGCCAGTTGCGCACCGAGCCGCGTCCGACCGCCGGACAGACCACGCCTTACGTCAACACGATTTTGCCGGAACAGCAGCCGCCGTATCCCGGCGACCGCGACATCGAACGCCGCATCAAGAGCATCATCCGCTGGAACGCGATGGCGATGGTGGTGAAGGCGAATTCAAACACGAACGTCGGCGGACACATCGCATCGTTCGCGTCGTCGGCGACGCTTTACGAAGTGGCGCAGAACCATTTCTTCCGTGGCCGCGCGGAAAATTTTCCCGGCGACATGGTTTATTTTCAGGGTCACGCCGCGCCGGGGATGTATGCCCGCGCCTATCTCGAAGGTCGTTTGGACGAATCGCACCTGCAAAATTTCCGGCAGGAACTCGCACCGGGCGGCGGCTTGTCCTCGTATCCGCATCCGTATCTGATGCCGGAATTCTGGCAGTTCCCGACCGTCTCGATGGGGCTTGGCCCGATCATGTCGCTGTATCAGGCGCGCTTCAATCGCTACCTGCAAGCTCGCGGCTTGGTGAACTGGAAATCGGAACCCAAAGTCTGGGCGTTCCTCGGCGATGGCGAATCGGACGAACCGGAATCGCTCGGCGCAATTACTTTGGCGGCGCGCGAGAACCTCGACAACATCGTCTGGGTCGTGAATTGCAATTTACAACGCCTCGACGGCCCGGTGCGCGGCAATGGAAAAATTATTCAGGAACTCGAAGGCTTGTTCCGTGGCGCGGGCTGGAATGTCATCAAGGTCATTTGGGGAACCGAATGGGACGACATCATCAAGCGCGATAAATCCGGCCTGCTGCTCAAGCGCATGGACGAATGTGTAGATGGCGATTACCAAAAATACATCGTCGAGCCGGGCAGCTACACGCGGAAACATTTCTTCGGCAAGTATCCGCAGTTGCTCGAACTCGTGACGCACTTGAGTGACGAACAAATTTCTAAATTGCTGCGCGGCGGGCACGATGTTCGGAAAATGTATGCGGCTTATAAGGCGGCGACCGAACACAAAGGTCAGCCGACCGTTGTGCTCGCAAAAACCGTCAAGGGCTACGGTCTCGGCGAAGCGGGCGAAGGTAAAAACATTTCGCACCAGCAGAAAAAAATGAACGAGAAGGAGCTCCGCGAGTTCCGCAAACGTTTCAACATCCCGATCAGCGACGACGTGATTGCGGATATGCCGTTCTTCCGTCCCGCGCCGGACAGCCCGGAGACAAAATACTTATTGGAGAAGCGCAAGGCGCTCGGTGGATTTGTTCCGGCGCGCATCGTCAAGCCGGTCACGCTCGACGTGCCGAAGCTGGATCATTTCGGCGAACTCGTGCGCGGCTCGGCGCGCGAAGCCTCGACCACGATGGCCTTTGGCCGGTTGTTGAGCCTCATGCTTCAGCACAAAGGACTCAACAAGCATCTCGTCCCGATTATTCCCGACGAGGCGCGCACGTTCGGTCTGGATACCTTGTTCCGCGAAATCGGAATTTATTCGCCCAAGGGCCAGCTCTACGAACCCGTGGACAGCAACACGCTCTCGTATTATCACGAAGCCAAAGATGGACAGATTTTGGAAGAAGGCATCAGCGAAACCGGCGCCATGTCGTCATTCATCGCGGCGGGCACGAGCTACGCCTCGCACGGCGTGCCGATGGTTCCGTTTTATATTTACTACTCGATGTTCGGTCCGCAGCGCGTCGGCGATCTATTCTGGCTCGCCGGTGACATCCGCGCGAAAGGCTTTTTGCTCGGCGCAACGAGCGGCCGCACCACCCTCAACGGCGAAGGTCTGCAACATCAGGACGGCCACAGCCTGCTCCACGCAAGCACGATTCCGACGTGCCTGCCTTACGATCCCGCGTTCGGCTACGAACTTGCCGTCATCGTCACCGACGGTTTGCGCCGGATGTATGTCGAGCAGGAGGACATTTTTTATTACCTCGCCGTTTACAACGAAAATCACGTCATGCCCGCCATGCCGGCGGACTGCGAAGAAGGTATTCTCAAGGGCCTCTACAAATTCAAGCCCGGCGCGGAAGGCAAAAAAATCAAGGCGCACATTTTCGGCAGCGGCTCTATCATGCAGTCCGCGTTGAAGGCGCAGGAAATTCTCGCGGAGAAATACGGCGTGAGTGCCGACGTGTGGAGCGCGACGAGTTACAAACTCCTCCGCACCGACGCCATCCGCACCCAGCGCTGGAACATGATGCACCCGACGCTGCCATCGAAGAAAAATTACGTGGAGAGTTTGCTCGCGAAAGAGTCGGGCGCATTCGTGGCCGTCTCCGATAACATCCGCACCGTGCCCGACCAGATTGCACCGTGGGTTCCCGGCGGCTTGTTCACGCTTGGCACCGACGGTTTTGGCCGCAGCGACACGCGCGGACGGTTGCGCCGGTTCTTCGGCGTGGATGTTGAGTCCACCGTCATCGGCACGCTCTACGCGCTCGCGGAGAAAAAATTGATTGACCGCAAAGTCGTCGCGCAGGCCATCAAAGATTTGGGCGTGGATCCCGAGATGGTGCAGCCGCAGTTGGTTTGAAAGCAGCGCGGCTGAAAGAATTGCCGCTTGTCATTCGCGCGGAAGTTTGATTTCATCTGCGCCCCACGGTTGGCAGGATAGCTCAGTTGGTAGAGCAGAGGACTGAAAATCCTTGTGTCGCCGGTTCAATTCCGGCTCCTGCCACCAGTATTTACCCCTTGTGAAAACAAGGGGTTTTTCATTTTCAAATTTTCTCCGCTGGTGTTTCTAATCCGGCAGGCATTCTGGTTAACGTATTTGGATTCGTTTGGTTGAATCTGGT
>JBEEMY010000241.1:0-4527 GCA_041192415.1 Verrucomicrobiota bacterium
GCGATGACGATGTTCGACGGACGCACAAAACTTTCCAACGAGGTCGTGGAAGAAGTCCGCCGACTACTTGGCGAAAAAGTTTTTGAAACACTGATTCCTCGCACCACGCGTCTCGCCGAAGCCCCGAGCCACGGGCAGCCGATTATTTACTACGACAAATACAGCACCGGGGCAGCGGCGTATCAATTGTTGGCGCAGGAAGTCATTGCCCGTCTGCCCGCGATTCAATAAATTCCAGCACACTAAATTTTTTATGGCCAAAGAAATTCTCGAAATGCTCGTCGAAACCGCGACGATGGAATTGCCGGACACCAAGACGCTCAAGCTCAAGTGGCCCGATGGACACAATCCGGAATTCAAGACCGGCCAGTTCATCACGCTCTACTGGCCCGACACCACGAACTACAAACGCGCCTACTCGCTTTCGTCCTGCGCGCTGGATCGCGGATTCTACGAAGTCACCATCAAGCGCGATGGCAAGATGGGCACGCGCATGGTGGACTGGGCCAAGGTCGGCGATAAAATTTTTGTCATCCCGCCGGTTGGAAAATTTCTGCCCGTGCTGGAGCCGAACAAACATCTCGTCTGCATCGCCGGCGGTTCCGGGGTGACACCGTTCCGCGCCTTCGCGCGCGAAGCCACACGCCGCAAGCTGGACACTAAAATCACCGTCCTCTACAGCGTCCGCCAGCCGAAGGACATCATCTTCAATACGGAATTCCGCCAGCTTGAAGCGGAAAATCCTAATTTCAAATTCCTCGTCACCTGCACGCGCGCCACGCCGGAAGACAATTGGACTGGTCGCACCGGTCGCGTCACGCCGGAATGGATCAAAGAAATCGTCACCGATTTACCAAACACCGTTTTCTACGCCTGCGGCCCGAACGCGTTGGTGGATTTTGCGGAACACCTAGTCGTCCATGACCTCGGTTTGCCAAAGGAACAGATGAAGACGGAGAAATGGGGCTGAACCAATTAAAAATGCAAAATTAAAAATTAAAAAACAAGCGGCGGCGGTTTCCCCATTTTTAATTTTTAATTTTTAATTTCATGAAACGCACTTCACTCTACGCCGCGCACCAAAAACTTGGTGGCAAGCTTATCGAATTCGGTGGCTGGGAAATGCCCGTGCAATACACGAGCATCACGGACGAGCATCTGACCGTCCGTAACGCCGCCGGAATTTTTGACATCTCGCACATGGGCGAAGTCACCGTCAGCGGCGCGGGCGCGGAAGCGTTTTTGAATTCCGTTCTCACGAATGACATTAGCAAACTCGCGTCTGGTGAAGGTCAATACACTTTGATGTGCCACGAAAATGGCGGCGTAATTGATGACCTCTACGCCTACAAACTTTCCGACGGTGTTTATTTTCTCATCATCAACGCCTCGCGCATCGAGCCGGATGTCGCGTGGCTGCAAGCGCAGGCGGCGAAGTTTTCCGGCGACCTCAAGCTCACCGATGCCTCGCATCAATACGCCGCCATCGCCGTGCAAGGGCCGCGCGTCAAAGAATTCATCGACGCCGTGATTCCCGGCGCAGCCAGTTCCGCCATGCGCGTCAATGCCGTGACCGAATTGAAGAAAAATCAGATTGGCGGATTCAAATTTGAGAACCACGCCGTGCTCGTTTCGCGCACGGGCTACACCGGCGAAGACGGATTTGAAATCGTCGGCAGCGATGAATCCATCCAGCACTTGTGGGATAAATTTATTTCCATCGGTGCGCCTTTTGGTTTGAAACCCGCTGGCCTTGGTGCGCGCGACACGTTGCGCACGGAAGTTTGCTATCCACTTTACGGCCACGAACTCGATGAGCACACCACGCCGATTGAAGCCGGGGTTGGTTTTTTCGTCTCGCTCGACAAGGGCGAATTCAATGGCCGTTCCGTTCTCGCCGAACAAAAAGCGAACGGCGTAAAAAAGAAATGCGTCGCGTTCAAGATGACGGACAAATCTGCGCCGCCGCGTCCGCATTATCCCATCTGGGTGAACGGCACGAGCGTCGGCGAAGTGGTCAGTGGCACGCAAAGCCCGTCGCTCAATCTTGGCATCGGCATGGGCTACGTCCCGACGGAGTTTGCCAAGCCAGATACGAAGATTGAGATTGAGATTCGCGGCAAACGCTTTGCCGCCGTCATCGTGCCCAAGCCGATTTTCAAAAAGTAAGGTTAGACTTGCCCGCTGTCGTAGGCGGCAAACACAAATCACCAGATAAAAATAATCCGGTGATTTTTTTGTGGTGAAAAGTGGCGGAGAGAGGGGGATTCGAACCCCCGATACCCTTTTAAGGGGTATACCAGTTTAGCAAACTAGCGCCTTCAGCCACTCGGCCATCTCTCCAACCAATTTGTTTGTCGGTTTTTGCCGTTGCGGGCGAAACCGAAAATTTTCCAACGTGCTACCGCCGGTCAGGACGCGTTAAGCGATCCGTGAGGGGAAAACAGTTGGCGACGAACGTTGCGAATATACAAACGCTTCCGAGCCACGGCAAGGCGAGAAATGAAACGCCGCCAGAAATCTGCGGCGGCAACGTTGCAATGCACGGGCAACAACTGAATGTTATTGCGGTTGCGATTCCTGACTGACGATTTGCAGCGCGGCTTTCATGTAGCCCATCGCGAAGGCCATGCCGGCGTGCCACGGCGCGCTGCACGCCATCTGCGGCGTGTGGTCGGGGATGAGCACGCCGTCGAAATTATTTTTCTTCAGGACGCGCAGGACGCGCAGCATATCAATGTCGCCGTCGTCAATAAACGTTTCGCGGTAGAACGGAACCTTGCCGGTGACGTTGCGGAAATGGACGTAGCCGAGTTTGTTTTGCCGGCTGTATTGCTCGACCGTTTCGTAGATGTCGCCCTCGGTCATCTCGGCCAAGGAGCCGAGGCAGAATTCCAGAGTGTTCGCCCGGCTGGATTTTAAATCAATCACGCGCTGGTAAAGTTGCGGCTGATAAACCAGCCGTGGCTGGCCGCGCATGAACGGCAGCGGCGGATCATCGGGGTGCAATGCGAGTTTTACTCCAGCTTGTTCGGCGACGGGCGTGACCGCTTCTAAAAAATCACCGAGCCGCTGCCAGAGTTGTTCGTGCGTTGCGCCGGGAACATTTCCGGCGGGCGCGTCTTCATCCACGACCATGTTCCACGCCATGCCGTTGGGCATGGGTGTTTCGAGCGGGCCTTCCATGCCCACGGACATAGCGCCGCCGCGCGCGTAAGCCTGATGAGTGCGGCCGCACACGCCGGCGATGCTGAAGTTGTAACCCATGATTGGAATGCCCGCCTCGCCGAGGTTGCGGACAATCGTTTTGCAATTTTCCAAATGCAATTTTTTCTTCGGGCCATCCAGCAGCACATCGTGCCAATGCGCCGGGTCAAAATTTTCAATTGCCTCCAGCTTCAAGCCCTCGGCCTCGATGTTTTGGCGCAACGCGGTCAATTCTTCCGCGCTCCACAATGTATCCGGGTCGCCCGCCTGACCCCAGCCGCGTTCGGTTCCGGTGGGCTGATTGTCGCGCGGATTTTTTGCGCCGCCTTTGAAGTAGTCCACGAGGTGCGCCACGAGGTGGGTTGCGCCCGCCTGCCGCGCGAATTGAAAATTCTCACGGTTGAGCATATGCCGATAAAGTCCGAGTCCCAATTTCATAAAATGATTCCGCGTATTCTGGTTTCAAACCGCGTCGCAGCAAGTTTGAAAATTTATTGCTCGCCAGCCTCCTGCAAATGAAACGCGGCGGCTATACGATGTTTGTCGGATGGTCGCCGGATGAATTGGAGATTGAGCCACCAACGGCATCCGCTAAAATGCATCAGCATTTATGGCCAACACATTCAAAAACATTTCTAAAATCCGTTACGAAGGTTCGTCCTCAAAAAACCCTCTCGCGTTCAAGCATTACAATGCGGACGAAGTTGTCGCCGGCAAAACCATGCGCGATCACTTGCGTTTCGCGGTGGTGTATTGGCACACGTTCCGTGGCACGGGCAGTGACCCGTTCGGCGCAGGCACGATGCAGCGTCCGTGGGACGACGGCACGAACAGCGTGAAGAACGCCCAGAATCGCGTGCGCGTGGCGTTTGAGTTCATTGAGAAGCTTGGCGCACCGTATTATTGCTGGCACGACCGCGATGTTGCGCCGGAAGGAAGAACCCTCACCGAATCAAACAAGAATTTTGACGCGGTCGCGAAAGTTTTGAAGGAAGAGCAGCAGCGCACCGGCATCAAGCTGCTCTGGGGCACGGCCAACGCCTTCTCCAATCCGCGCTACATGCACGGCGCGGGCACGAGTTGCAACGCCGATGTCTTTGCGTTTGCCGCCGCGCAAATCAAGAAGGCGATGGAAGTGACGCACGAACTCGGCGGCGAAGGCTACACGTTCTGGGGCGGTCGCGAAGGCTACATGACGCTGCTCAACACCGACATGAAGCGCGAGTTGAATCATCTGGCCGCGTTGCTGCACATGGCCGTTGCTTACAAAAAGCAGATTGGCTTTAAGGGCCAGTTTTACATCGAGCCGAAACCGAAAGA
>JBEEMY010000242.1:0-4505 GCA_041192415.1 Verrucomicrobiota bacterium
GCGAGCGCGAATATTGACCTCGCTACGTTTCAAGCCGACCTCGCGAATCGCGGCCTTGCGCTCGTCGTCAGCCGCAACGTGACCGCGCGCGATGGCAACGACAAACAGCAGCCTTACAACTTGCGGGTTCCTGGCGGCACAAATTCCATTGCGAACAGCGGAAAAATTTATGACATCACGCATCTGCAATTTTTGCAGGCGGATTATCTGCGCGGCTACACCAACGGCCCGAACGGTGTCGCGGTTCCTGGCCGCCGCGTGCTGGCGACGGCGATGCACGACGCGGCGGCGTTCAATTACGCGAGTGCCAAAATCGCCCCGCCCATCGGCGGCACGGAGCTGATGTCCGACGGCTCGCAGGCGACCATCGTGCCCGCGAACCGCGCCGTGACGTGGCAACTCACCGGCACGAACGCCAATGACAGCGTGGTGAAAGAGCGTTACTGGATCACCTTCAAGCCCGGCGAAGTGCGGACGTGCGCGAACTGTCACGGCATCAACGCCGGCGATCAACTTGGCCGCCCCGCGCCGACGAACGCGCCGCTCGCGCTGCAAAAGCTGCTGCAATTTTGGAAGACAAATTCCGCCACCGCCTACACGCTCGCCGTGAGCAACGGCAGCGGCGGCGGAAATTTTGGCGCGGGTTCAATCGTCACGCTCACCGCCAGCAACGCACCGAGCGGAAAAATTTTCGCGGGCTGGAGCGGGGCAGGGGTGAGCAATGCAGCGGCAACAACCACGCTGTTCATCATGCCGACGAACCACGCGAGCGTGACGGCGGTGTTCACCAATTTGCCGCCGCCGATGTTGAGTAATTTGCAATTCACCGTTGGCATTACGAACCTCACGTTGTCCGCGCAAGCGCTCGCGAGTCAGCCGTGGATTTTGCAAAGCTCCTCGAATCTGGTGAACTGGCTGGATCTCATCACGAATTTTTCCAGCGCGGGCGGACTGGTGCAGTTCACTAACAACCTCAATGGGGCGCCGCAGAAATTTTTCCGCATCCGTTCGCCGTGAAGGGCAGGGGAAGCGCCGCCGCGTTCGCACGGATGCTTTTCAGGAATCAACGCTTGAAAGTTGAAACCTGAAACTTGAAACTCCGCCGATGCAGTTGTTGCCTGCCGATTACCATATGCACACGCCGCTGTGCCGCCACGCGGTCGGCGAGCCGGTGGAATACGCGCGCTGCGCCGAGGCTGCCGGCCTCACGGAAATCGGTTTCTCCGACCACTCACCCATGCCGCGCGATGATTTTGATAACTGGCGGATGTTTGACCGGCAGTTGGATGAATACGTCGCCAAGGTGCAGCTCGCGCAAAAATTATTTCCGCAACTCACCATCCGCCTCGCGCTCGAAGTGGATTACCTGCCGGGTCACGAGGAATGGATTCAAAAACTGGCGGCGCGGCATCCGTGGGATTATTTCATCGGCAGCGTGCATTACGTTTCCGAGTCGTGGGACATTGATAATCCGGCGAAACTTTCCGAGTGGAAAAAGCGCGACGCGTTCGAGGTGTGGAAGATTTATTTCGAGCGGCTGGCGCTGGCGGCGGAATCAAAATTATTCGACATCATCGGCCACGCGGATTTGCCGAAGAAGTTTGGTATTCGTCCCGCGCAAGCTTGCACGCCGCTCTACGAACATTTTCTCGACGCCGTGGCGAGGGCCGGGTGCGCCATCGAACTGAACACCGCTGGCTTGCGAAAGGACTGCAAAGAAATTTATCCCAGCCGTGAACTGCTCCAACTGGCGTTCGCGCGGCACATTCCCATCACGTTCGGTTCGGACGCGCACGCGCCGGAGGAAGTGGGCATGAATTTCATTGAGGCACTGGAACTGGCGCGCAGCGTCGGCTACTCGGAAACGTGCCGCTTCCACCAGCGCCAGCGCGAATCGGTGTGGCTTTGACGCATGAACGCCGCGCGCAACGACCGTAAATTCTTTTTCCTCATCTGCCTCGTGCTGGCGTTGGGCACGTTTGCGCTTTACTGGCCGGTCACCACGCATCCGTTCATCATTTTTGACGACGATGAATATGTTTCTAGCAACGCAAACGTCAACACCGGCTTGAGCTGGGCGAATTTTCTCTGGGCGTTCACGACCACCACGGCGGCGAACTGGCATCCGCTCACCTGGCTTTCGCATCAACTGGACTGCACGCTCTTCGGTCTGAACGCGGGCGGGCATCACTTGGTGAACCTGCTGTTGCACGCGGCGAATGCGCTGCTGGTTTTCGTGCTGCTGCGCAACACGACGGGGGCGCTGTGGCGGAGCGCAGTGGTGGCGGCGTTGTTCGCGTGGCATCCGCTGCGCGTGGAGTCCGTGGCGTGGGCCTCGGAGCGGAAGGATGTTTTGTGCGCGTTCTTTTTTTTGTTGTCGCTGGTGTGTTATGCGAAACGTGATGCGTGCGGCGTGATGCGTGAAAAGATTTCTGGTTCACGCATCACGCATCACTCGTCCCGCTTTTATTTACTCGCGCTTTTTTTCTTCGCCTGCGCGCTGTTGAGCAAGCCGATGGCGGTGACGCTGCCGTTCGTGCTGCTGCTGCTCGACATCTGGCCGTTGCAACGGTTTCAGGTTTCAGGTTTCAGGTTTCAGGTTTTGTTTGAAAAAATTCCATTCTTCGCGCTTTCCTTGGCGAGTTGTGTGGCGACGTTTCTGGCGCAACGCGGCGGCGGCGCGGTCAGTCCGGTGGAATGGCAGTATCGCCTCGCCAACGTGCCGGTGACGTATGCGCGCTATGTCTCTAAAACTTTTTGGCCAGCGGAACTCTCGCCGGTCTATCCCTACGTCTATCACTGGCCGGTGCTGGCGGTCATCGGTTCGGTGCTGCTGGTGTTGCTGGTGACGGTGCTGGCGGTGCGGTTGTTGCGTTCGCGTCCATGGCTGGCGACGGGCTGGTTTTGGTTTCTAGGAATGCTCGTGCCGACGGTCGGCTTCGTGCAAGTCGGCGCGCAAAGCATGGCGGACCGTTACACTTATCTGCCGGGCATCGGTTTGTTGATCGCGGTGGTGTGGGGCGCGGCGGAATTATTTCCGCGTCAACCGCGCGGAAAAATTTTCAGCGCAACGCTGGCGGCGGTGGCGTTGCTGGGCTGCTTGCTGGCTACGCCGTTGCAGGTCAGACATTGGCGCGACAGCATCACGCTCTTTCGTCACGCGCTGGACGTGACGACGGATAATTACGTCGCTGCGAATGTTCTCGGCAAAGCCTACGAGATGAACGGCCAGTTGACGCACGCGCTGGTGTTGTATCGCAGCGCCGTGGAAATCGAGCCGCGCTTTCCGCAAAGCCAGTTCAACTACGGCATGATTCTGCTGGCGTTTCGCGATCAAGCGGGCGCGCTCCAACATTTGCAGGCCGCCGCCGCACTGGAGCCGCGCAATGCTGAAGTGCAATTCAACCTCGGCGTTTTTTTTGCGCGGCAGGAAAGCTGGACGAATGCAGTAAATTGTTTCAGCAACGCGCTCGTCGCCCGCCCGAATTTTACCTCTGCTCAGAAACGGCTGGCGGAACTGCTCGCCGCGCCACCGGTGCGGCGGTGAGTGGGCGGTGGATAACTATTACATTTTTGGCTTGCCCGGCGCGAACGTTGGCCGAAGATGGAAGCCGTAAGCATCAACCCTTGGAGAAAAACTATGAACGCATCTTTTCAAAAAACCTCTTCCCGGCTGAACCACATTTTTGCGGCGGTGCTGGCCGGGTATCTCGGTGTGTCGGTCGCAACAGCGCAAGACAAGATCAGCATCCGCGGCTCCAACACCATTGGCGAGGAACTCGCGCCGCGCCTCGTCACCGAGTTCAAGAAGGGCCACAAGGACGCGACGTTTGATCTGGAGTTCAAAGGCTCCGGCTACGGCATTGGCGCGTTGATGGGCGGCTATTGCGACATCGCCGGCTCGTCCAAGTCCATCACCAAGGAGCAGGAGGAGATTGCACAAATGCGCGGCGTGCAGATCAAGGAATACATTCTTGGCAGCTACACGGTTGCCATTCTCGTGAACGCGGAAAATCCCGTCAGCAACCTTACGAGCAATCAGGTGCAGTCGTTGTTCACCGGGAAAATTTCCAATTGGAAGGAAGTCGGCGGGCCGGACGCGCCGGTGCATCTAGTCATCCGCGACCCGGTTTCCGGAACCCACATGGGCTTCAAGGAACTGGCGATGGCCTTTCAGGACTACGGTGAGCAGCACGTCGCGTTCTGCACGAACTACCTAGGCATCGCGGACGCGGTGGCGAAAGATCCGAACGCCATCGGTTACGCCGGACTCGACCTGGTGCAGCACGCGGGAACCAAGGCGGTGACCGTGGATGGCGTTGCCCCGAGTGCGGCGACGGTGAACGGCAAAAAATATCCCTACGCCCGCGCACTGCGTTTCTTCACCGATGCCAACAAAGAATCAGCAAAGGCCAAAGACTTCATCGGTTTTGTTTTGTCTGCCGACGGCCAGCAAGTGCTGACGCAAATGGGTTACGCGCCGAAGCCTTGATTGTTTCGGGAGT
>JBEEMY010000243.1:0-4453 GCA_041192415.1 Verrucomicrobiota bacterium
CGCGCCGCCGGGCATGATATAAATCAAAACGCCCAGCACGACGATCACACCGAGAATTTTCACGATGCCTTGCAGCACTTCCGTCCAGATGACGGCTTCGAGTCCGCCAAGCAGCGTGTAGATGATGGTGATGATGCCGACGCTAATGATGACATTGTATTTGTCCCAGCCGGTCATGCCACAGATCGCGGTGGTGATGGTGAATAGCACGAAACCCATTTTGGAAAAATGTCCCGCCGTGAAGGCCAACGCCGAATACGCCCGTGCGCCGTAGCCGAAACGTTTTTCAAAATATTCATACGCGCTCATGCCGACGGCGTGGCGGAAAAATGAAATTAAAATCGTGCCCACGACTAGCAGCACGCCCACGGCCATGAAGCCGGGCACAAGCTGATTCCAATCGCCCTTGAACGCCGCGCCGGGATACGCCACGAACGTGATGCTGCTGATGATCGTGGCAAAAATTGAAAGCCCCATCGCCCAGTGCGGAATGGTGCGGTTGGCGACGAAATAGGCTTCCGTCGTCGTCTGCCGTTTGGCAAAGCGCAAACCGATCCACGCCACCGCGACGAAATAAATCGCGATGACGATGAGGTCGGGTGTGCGGAGGGAGTTCATATCAACGCTTTATTTCTCCTGCCAAAAGACCGTTGATAAATTCCCCGGAAAATTTCAGCGAGCCATCTTCGTTCCACAATTTTGCGGAGCCGTCAGCCACCAAGCCAAAGAAATTACGCTTCAAATCGCGCGCCTGTGGAAGCGTGTTCCAGTGCGACTCGGATTTCTTCTTGCCGTTCGACCAATGCTGCGTCCAGACCGCGCGGTTATTTTTCAAATCATGCGACCAGCTCCAAAGTTTTTCCCCGTCCGCCGACCAGAATGTTTCCGCGCCGGTTTTGCGACCGTTCTTGAAAGTAACTTGATGCTGCTTCGCCCCGCTCGCGTAATAATCCGTTTGTCTGCCGTCGAGCAAGTAGCGTCCATTCGCACAAATCCGCGCGCTCCATTGCGACCGTATTATTCCATTCGGATAATTTTCAGAAAACTTTTTCACCACGCCGCCGGAATTTTCTGGTGCGCGGTCGCCCGCGTCCGACCAAATCCACGCCTCGTTCAACTCGTAATGCAGGCACGGCTGCGTGACCGTCGTGAGAATATGGATGACGCCGTTCGCGCCCTGCCGCCCCGTGACGTAGCCGAGCGTGGGATGATTCGTGCGCTGGTGGCCGGGCAGTTGCACCGGGAGCGGTTTGATGTGCCACGACACGCCGTTGTTCGTCGAAAGTGCGACGAAACATTTGTCGCCGTATTGCCAGCCCGCAGGTGCGGCGCGGTCAATCTTGTGCAGATAAGAATCGCCGACATACAGCAGATTGCCGGACGCCAGCCGGATGAGCGAAGGCCGCTGCGCTGTGTTGAGCGGCGGAAATGCCGACGGAAAACTTTCGCCCCAGCTCGCGCCATCGTTGGTGGAAATATTTTGCGGCGACCAGCCATTCGTCGCGGCATTTTTGCCACCGATAGAAAGCAACGTGCCTTTGTCATCCAGCGGCACGATCACGGAATGACGTCCGCCGGTGCGTCCGGCCATTTGCTGCCAATGAACGCCATCGTCCGCGCTACGCCAGAGAAAACTCGTCGCCTTCTCGCCGTCCATCGCAAAATAAATCGCGCCGTCCGCACCGCGAAACGCGCTGGTGATGGGCTGCGCCGTGTAATTTTCCGCGAGCTGGTCGAGTTGCGGAATAGAGAAAGTCCAGGTCGCTCCGTTATTGGATGAGTTTGCCATCTTGAACGGCACTGCGTCGGAGAGATCACGTCCACCGCCGAAGAAGCGGATTTTTCCGCCGTCGTTCCACAGCAGGCCGGACTGGTCGTTGAAATTTTCCGTCTTGAAAAACAGTTCCGGCAAATCCCAATCCTCGGCACCGTAACGCAGCCGCGCTTGCACGAACGAAGTCGAAATGTCTGCCTCGGCCTTGCCCGGCGGCGTGCTGAAATAAATCGCGAGTGCGTCGCCATTCGGCAGAATTTCAAAGCCGGGCGAGTGATTGTGCGTGAAGACATTCGTATCCATCCCGGCCAACGCGGCAGAAAAATTCGTCGCGTTCGATGGCGGCACTGGCATGGCGAATCGCACGGTGAAATAGGGCTTTTTTGCGTCGGGGCCAAACTGCGCCGCAACGGAACTTTGCTTCACGGCCGATTGCGCGAACGGCCGGGGGCCGGAATTTTCGAGAACGAATTGAAATTGATTGGTCGCATCATGCGCAAAAACTTCCGCTCCCAAATCAAACTCGGCAGCCCGAATTCGGACGAGCCGATTTGTTTCCGCCGAAGCCGCCCCGGCAAAGAGCGACACGCCCGCCAGTGTCATGAAGACGAGCATCGTTGTGATTTGCGTGTTCCGTCGGTGCGGTTGCATTGCCATGTTTGGAGTCATCTAATCTACTTCATTTACCCAATTTGAGTCATATTGGAAACGCCAAACCATTTGAGAAATGTGCCAAAGCCGCCGCACCAGTCAAAAACCGCTTGCATCTGTCAGGCGGGTGGCAATGCTTCTGGAAAGCACCCAGCACTATGAACAACGTAAAAATAAAACCGCCCGTCCTTGGCGTTATCTACGGCAACCGCGATTTTTTCCCCGACGCGCTCGTGACCGAAGCGCGCGCGGATATGGCGAAAGTTTTCGCCAAGTTCGGCATCAAAGCGATTCAACTTGGTGAACAAGATTCCAAGCTCGGCGGCGTGGAGACGCACAATGATGCGCGCAAGTGCGCTGAACTTTTTCGCCAACACGCAGGCGAAATTGACGGCGTGCTCGTTTGCCTGCCGAACTTTGGTGATGAAAAAGGCGTGGCTGATACGTTGAAGATGGCGAAATTGAATGCGCCGGTTTTGATCCAAGGTTATCCTGACGATCTCAAACAACTTTCCCCCGCGCGCCGTCGCGATGCGTTCTGCGGAAAAATTTCCGTGACGAACAATCTGGTTCAAGCCGGCATCAAGTTTTCACTGACGAGCAAACACGTTTCGCATCCGAGTTCGCCGGGCTTTGAGGCAGACTTGCAAAAATTTCTCGGCGTGTGCCGCGTGGTGAATGGGGTGAGAGGCGTGAGGCTCGGGGCGGTGGGCGCGCGGCCGGGAGCGTTCAACACGGTTCGGTATTCGGAAAAGATTTTGGAACGCCACGGCATCAGTGTCACAACGGTTGACCTTTCGGAAATTATCGGCAAGGCGAACAAGCTTGATGCGAGCGCGGCCGCCGTGGTTGCCAAGCTCGCGGAGATTCGCGGCTACGCGCCCGCGCCGGGCGTGCCGTCGGAAAAACTGTTGCAGATGGCCAAGATGGGCGTGACGCTCACCGACTGGATGGACGCCAATCATCTCGACGCTACCGCCATCCAATGCTGGACGAGCGTGCAGGAAAATTACGGCTGCAACGTCTGCACGTTGATGAGCATGATGAGCGAGAAGTTCATGCCCAGCGCTTGCGAAGTGGACGTGACCGGCGTGCTCACGATGTATGCGATGCAACTCGCCGGCGGCACGCCCGCCGCGCTTGTGGACTGGAATAATAATTACGCGGACGACGACAATAAGTGCGTCCTTTTCCATTGCGGCAATTGGGCGAAATCATTTTTGCCCGACATCAAAATTTCCACCGCGCCGATTCTCGGCAGTATTCTCGGCGTGGAAAATACCTACGGCGCGCTCGACGGCCGCACGCCTGCCGGGCCGTTGACGTATGGGCGCATCACCACCGCCGATACGGAAGGCAAAATCCGTTGCTACGTTGGCGAAGGCGAACTCACAAACGACGCGCTCGACACCTTCGGCAACCGCGCCGTCGCGCACGTTCCGAATCTGCAAAATGTTTTGCGCCACGTCTGCCAGCAGGGTTTCGAGCATCACGTCGTGATGACGGTTTCGCGCAGCGCGGAAATTTTGGCGGAGGCGTTTGGAAATTATTTTGGGTGGGAAGTGAAACAGCACAAGAACGACTAGCCATTGGACGTGTAAGCGTAACCATGGAAACAAAGCGCGCCTTTACATTGATTGAATTGCTTGTGGTCATTGTCGTCATCGCAATTCTGGCAGCGTTACTATTACCTGTTTTGAGCACCGCCAAAGCAAAAGCGGGGCGAACGGTTTGCACGAGCAACCTACAACAAATCAATCTTGGGATTCGCATGTATTCCGATGATGCAAATGACACTGCGCCTTCCGCGCAGACCACAAATCGAATGGTTAATTATTACAGAACGCTCGTGCAGAGCTACGTTGGTTTGAATGGGCCGCCATCGCCTCAAGATAAAATATTTGCCTGCGCATCGTGCAGTCGCAATTACCGCTTCATCGAGCACGAAATTTCTTTTTATAAGCGTTTCAACCTACCTCTTCCGCGCAACTGTTTTTTCTGCCGACATCAAGCAAATTTTGATTGATA
>JBEEMY010000244.1:0-4452 GCA_041192415.1 Verrucomicrobiota bacterium
TAATTTTCCGCGCGCAGCAACGGCGCGGGCGACGGCCCGGCGATTACAATGTCTTTGAAGTCCGCCAGTTTTTTGTCCAACTCCCGCCGCAGATGCTCGGCAGAAAATTTCACCTTGTCCTCGCTCCGGCCCTTGAGCGTCAGCAAGGCCACGCGGTTGAATGGCGGATATTTCAACTGCCCGCGAAACTCCAGTTCCTGTTCGTAGAAACCCACGAAGTCATGTCGGCGGGCGAATTGGATGGCGGGATGGAACGGCGTGAACGCCTGCACAAAAACTTCGCCCTCCACATCACCGCGCCCAGCGCGCCCGGCGACTTGTGTGAGCAACTGGAACGTCCGTTCGCCCGCGCGAAAATCCGGCTGATGCAGCGCCATGTCCGCGTAGATGATGCCGACGAGCGTGACGTTCGGAAAGTGCAGCCCCTTCGCGATCATCTGCGTGCCGATGAGGATGTCAATTTTCCCGTTTCGGAATTCACCGAGCACATTGCGGTAATCTTCTTTCCGTTTCATCACGTCCGCATCCATGCGTTTAATACGCGCGTGCGGAAAAAGTTTTCCAAGAATGTCTTCAACCTTCTGCGTGCCGGTGCCGGCGAAACGGATGGCGGGATTTTTGCACTTCTCATTCGGGCAGACGTTCGGCACGCGCTCACTGTGGCCGCAAATGTGGCAGGAAAGTTTTTGCTCCGGGCGATGATACGTCAGCGAGATGCTGCAATTCGGACACTCGCAAACATGGCCGCACTTGGGGCATTGCAACGAGGTCGAGTAGCCGCGCCGGTTGAGAAACAAAATCGTCTGCTCCTTGCGCTCCAAGCGTTGTGTGATGGCTTCCTTGAGCTGCGGCGAAAAAATCGGCGGGCCTTTGCCGTCGCGCGCCGTCTGGCGCATATCCACGACGCGGACGTGCGGCATCTTCTGGTTGTCCACGCGTTCGGGCAAATCCAGCAGCGTGAACTTGCCCTGCTTGCAGTTGTAAAAACTTTCCAGCGACGGCGTGGCCGAGCCGAGCACGACGACGGCGTTCTCCATCTGCCCGCGCATCACGGCGACATCGCGCGCGTGGTAACGCGGCGTTTCCTCCTGCTTGTAAGTGGATTCGTGCTCCTCGTCCACGATGATGAGTCCCAGCGGTTCGACCGGCGCAAAAATCGCAGAACGCGCACCGATGACAATGCGAGCGCGACCTTGGCGAATCTTGTGCCACTCGTCATGCCGCTCACCTGCGCTCAAGTGCGAGTGCAGCACCGCCACGAGCGTTTGCAATTTTCCCGAACTGAACCGAGCCTTGAATCGCTCCACCGTCTGCGGCGTCAATGCGATTTCAGGCACAAGCACAATTGCGCCCTTGCCCTGCTCCAAAGCGTGCGCGATGGCTTGCAGATAAACTTCTGTTTTGCCGGAGCCGGTGACGCCATGCAAAAGAAAAGTCCCGCCCTTGGCCGTTTTGATTTTCTCCAAGGCTACTGCCTGCGCAGGATTTACGACAATCGGTTGCGAAGAAAGAATGGTTTCGTTCGCATACGGGTCGCGCTCGGAGATTTCGTTCGTGATGGAGACTAGGCCGCGATCTTCCAGTTTGCGAACGGTGGCAGCAGTAGTCGCGGCGAGCGTAACGAGTTCGGACAATAAAATTTCTCGGCGTTCCTCGACGATGTTCCAAACATCCTGCTGACGCTTGGGTAATTTTTGAAATTCTCCGTTCAACGGTAGCGCGCGCACCAGCAACCGTTCGCGCCAACTCGCGTCTTCCTTGCGCACGGCTTCGGGCAGAACGGATTTCAGCGCGAGTTCCGGCGCGCAGCAGTAGTATTCACCAATCCACCGCGCGAGTTGCAGAACCTTGGGCGTGACGAGCGTTTGCGTGCCGATGACTTTGAGGATGGGTTTGAGATTGGCGTGGCCGGATTCCTCTGCGATGGCAGTGACGACGCCCAGGATTTTTCGCGCGCCAAAAGGAACCTGCACGCGGCTGCCCACGTCAACCTGCGCGGCGAGCGCGGCGGGAATGGAATAATCAAACTCCTTCCGCAGCGCGATTTCCAAACTGACGCGGGCGATCATTGGATGGTGACGAGTGAAGAGTGATGCGTGAAAGGGCGGGGCGATGTGGCGCTGAAAGTTTTCATGTCACGCTTCACTCGTCACGTTTCAGTCCTGGGTGATGGCGCGCAACTCAGCCTCGACTTCGCCACGAAGTTTTTCGCGCTGCTCGGCGGTCAGTTCGCGCGGGACTTGAAAAACTTTTCCGAGGTGGACGTTGCAGCGCGCGAAGGGCAGCGGGATTTGAAAAGCGTCCCAACTGTTCATGGAAATTTTCCAGTTCAAGTGATACGACATGGTCACCAGCGGCAGGCCGGTGAATTGCGCCAAGGTAATCGCACCGTCGGCCAGAGCGTAACGCGGGCCGCGCGGGCCGTCCGGCGTGATGGCCAAATCGTAGCCGCGCTCGGCGCAGGTTGTGAGTTCCACGAGCGCCTGCGCACCGCGCCGGCTGCTGGAACCGCGCACCGGCACGACGCCAAAGCAGTGGAAGAGCGCGGAGAGTAATGCGCCGTCACGACTGGCACTCACCAAGCCGGCAACTCCTGGCGCGGAGTGGTGTGCGCGACCGAATTTGAAATAGATTTTTACGCAGAGCGCGAGCCGGTTATGCCAAAAACAATAAATGGACTGCTTCAAATCTTTTCGCGCCAGCAATCCGTGCGGGTCGTGGATGCGATAACGAATCGTCGCGCCAATGACGACGGTCAGCAGCCAAATCAAGCGCGCGAGCAGCCGCTGATACCATCGTGGCGCATTGGGAATAACCACGCCGCTGCGCTTCGGGGCTTTGGGCTTTGGGCTTTGGGCGGACGACATGAAAAATTAAGCGGTTGGTGGTGTTTTTCGCGCTGCGAAAAACCTGTCGCCGAGCGGAGCGTCAGGCGACAGCCGCGTGTGCCTAAAATCTCCCGCCACAAAGTGCCCGCTGCGCGGGCAAACAAAGTCGCAGCGCGACTTTGTCCACCCCTTCAAGTTGTTTGCGCGCTTCATTTCAACCTTTTTTCAGGCACGCGCGGACGAGTTGCTCCACGGACGCGGAAGCACCGAGCATCGTTTGCGCGGCGCGGACGGCATCGTGCGCGTCCACTTGTTTGAAGCCGAGCGCCATGAGCGCGAGAATGGCGTCGTTGGTCTTCTGGTCGTCGGGTGAGAGTGAATTTTTTGCGCTCGCAGCTTCCAACGCGCCCGCCGCACCCATCTTGTCACGCAATTCCACGACGATGCGTTCCGCAGTTTTTTTCCCGACGCCGGAAATTTGCGAGAGCGATTTCACATCGCCATTCGCCACCGCGCCGCGAAACGCCACCGCGTTCATGCCGCTCAAAATGTTCAGCGCCGTCTTCGGGCCGATGCCGCTGACGTGATGGGTGAGCAGCCGAAACAAATCACGTTCGCCCGCCGTCGCAAAGCCGTAAAGGATGTGAGCGTCTTCACGGACGATGAGTTGCGTGAGCAGTTTCACCGGCTGGCCGGGCGCGGGAATTTTGTCGAACGACGACAGCGGAATCAGCACCTCGTAGCCGATGCCGTTCACATCCACGACGACCTGCGTGGGTAGGGCCTCGACGAGTTTGCCTTGGAGAAAAGTAATCATTCTAAATCTTTTTCGGCGCACTCAAGCCCAGCCGCGATTTTTCCTGTGCGTGAACCAGCGCCAGAGCTAGCGCATCCGCCGCGTCAGGTTCCGGCAGCTCGGCGAGGTTCAACATCCGCTGCACCATCTTGGCGACAGCCAGTTTCTGCGCCGCGCCGTGGCCGACGATGGCTTGCTTCACTTTGCGCGTGGCGATTTCAAAAATATCAATCCCGCTTTCCGCCACCGCTGCCATCGCCGCGCCGCGAGCCTCGCCCATGATGAGGGCAGTCTGCAAATTCTGCGCGAAGAAAAGTCCTTCCACCACGCACGCGTCCGGCTGATGTTCGCGCACGACCTCGCGGAGCGTCTGGGAAATTTTTGCAAGGCAGCGCGAGCGTTCCCACTTGGCGGGACAGACAATCGTGCCTTGCGCGAGCGCGATGGAGCCGGAACGTCCAGCGCGGATGACGCCGTAGCCGGTGCCGCGCAACGACGGGTCAATGCCCAAAATTGTCTGCGTGAGGCGTGACGAGTGAGGCGTGACCGGAACCGAAACCGCAACGGTGCGCGTCGGTTTGCCGCCGAGACGCGCTTTCATCTGCTCGAATTGCTGCACGGAAATTCCCACGCGGAAACTTTGCCAGCGGGGGCGAAGTTGCAAAAGGAAAAACGCCGCCACGTTTCCGTGGCGGCGCGTGAACGGAGGAACAAATAGTTATTTATCTTTGTTTTTGTCGGAGCGGCGTTCGCTGTTGCGCTCGGAATTCTTTTCGGCATTACGGCTCGAATTATTTTCCGAACTGCGCGGCTGGCTGACCACCGGCG
>JBEEMY010000245.1:0-4449 GCA_041192415.1 Verrucomicrobiota bacterium
GGCGATGGTGGCGAGTTGCACCGCCGTTGCGTCCACGGCCTCAATCGGAAAAGTAATTTTATCTGCCGCTATAGTCGTGATGGGCAACTCATTCGTCACCGTGTAAGGCGCGCCTTTGACGTAGTTCGTGCCGAAGACGTAATTCATGTAGAGCGCATCAAATTTGCGATATTGCAATTTCACTTCCACCGTCAGCGGCTCGGTTTGATTTTCCGGGACGACAATTTCGTAATGCACCACCTGTCCCGCGCCGGGTGGAATCTGATGGTTGTAGAGCGGCGTGAAAATGTCCTGCGGATTGCGGCGGTCAACGCGGTTGCCGTCGCGGTCGAGCATATAGACGTTCAGGAAATGCGCCCACGGATCCACCTCACGAAACGCGCCGAGTCCGCCGCTGTGGCCGATGCGTTGGTCGCCGTTTTTTACCAACGCTTCGAGCCACGCCTCGTTCGAGTCCACCGTGCCTTGCGTGAACGGATGACCGAGCTTCATCGTGCGAATTACAACTTCGATGAGATAGCGCTGGCCGCGTTTGAGCGTCGGGATTTTCGGACGCAACGGCGCGGTGAGCGGGTTGTCAATCGCGCCGCCCTCCTTGATGCCGAAAATATCCACGCGCAAATCGCCTTTCAGAAATTCCTGCTGCGTGGATATCGCATTGGTATCATTGCGTAAAAACGGAACGCCCGTGTTCGCCGCCGGGAAAAAGTGGCTGTGAATGTAGCGCGTCGAGTCGTTGGTTGGGTTGAAAAAGTTCGCGCCGAAGTCGGCGGATTCTTTCAACGGCATGTGACACGCGGCGCAGTTTTGTTTGGCCTGATCGGGATAATAAAAGCTCTTCGCGCCGTGGCCGGATACGCCGCTCAACAGCCAAGTGTCGTAGTGATTTTGGCCGCGCAGAAAATCTTTGTAGTGGTTCAGGTCGCCGGGAATGCTGACCTTGTGGCAGGTGGAACAAAATTCCGCCGACTTCATGAACGGTTTCAAAAACGTTTTATTATGGAACTCTGGCTTGCCCTTCACGAGTTGCTGATTGATGTATTGCAGAAAATGATTCGTGCTGTAAGCGAACGGATAATGAATCGGTTCGTCAATCGTGTAGTCGGCGTTGCCTTTGGTGCTGTTGACGTGCGTGATGGCGTGGCACGCGGTGCAGGTGATGCCGGCCTGTGAGGTTGGATGATTCACGTCGTCGAATTTCGGATCGTCAAACGCGCCGCTGAAGAAGGGCACGACATCGTGACAGCCCGCGCACCAGCGCGAGGCTTTGACGTTGCCATCGCGTTTCAGAGAAACCTGCCGCGTCTCGCGCACGCTGAAGAGATAGGGCTGGTTGTTGAACGAACTGAAATGATGCGCGCTGTGAAACCATCCTTGATAAGCGTCTTGATGACAGTTCAGGCAGTAGCTATCCATCATCAAAGTTTTCGCGGGAATGAAATTGCCTGAAGCCGTGCGCGCGAGCGACGGTTCAAAATATTTTTTCCCTTCCGCCGAACCGACATTGTTTTTCTTCGGATGCGAAGTGTGCAACACCACCATCGCCATCGTCAAAAAAAACACCGCGCCGCCCCAACGCAGGCCAACTACCCACTTGATACGCGGCCCGGCAAGGCGATGCAAAATGTAAAGCCAGAGCGCGAGAATCGGCGTGATGATGTGCGCCCAGTAAGCGACGGAGCGCGCGTGCGGATTTTTCAGGCCGACATTTTTGAACTGGAAAATGTCAATGCGCGTGAGCAGCAGGCCGGTGACCAAAACCACGATGCTGGTGGTGAGCAGCAAATATCCAATCATGACCGCGCGACGATTTGGGCGGTCGTGCGCGTTCTTCATGTGGATCAAACCGAAGATGACGACTGGCAGCACGAGCAGCAAACCCAGCCCAAGGTGCGTGCCGAACATGACCATGTAAAACCAGCTTTGATAGGTCGTGTTCGGATCGGACTTCACCCATTCAAGAAAGGTGATGGCGGCGAGATAGACGGAGTTCGCCGCGAGAATGGCGACGAGCGCGAAAATAAAATACAGCAGCACGCGCAATCGCGGGCCGATGGCGCGCACGTATTTTACCCTCGCTGGGTTGTTAGAATCTTTTGTTTCAGCGCCATTCATGCGGTCAGATTACCAGTTTAGAAGTTGAGTTCCACCGTAGCCCAGTTTTTTAATTCGTTGCGTTCGGTCAACACGGGGATCCGGTTTTAAGGAAAGAAGAACTGGAAAGTTCCACCGTCCGTTTCGGTGTCGAGGTTGTAGCCGAGGAGCGTCTGCACTAGGCTGGCGTCGTTATACTGGTGGACGGAACCATCGCTGAGCGCGCCGGTCGCCATATTTGCGCCGTGGCAGATTCCTTTCCGCCATTTGGCCGTCTGCGCCCCGGTGCTGGGCGAGGAGAGGATGAAACAATTGATGTTATCGGGCAGGGCGCTGAAATCAAAGCCGGTCATATTGCGGTCGGTCGCCAGAAAGACCCGGGGCTTTTTTTCATCCGCTTCTTTGCACAGGGCATAGCTGATGTTGGTCAGCGCGAGGGTGGCAAAGTTGGTGGCATAAGTTTTGCGCACGTCTTCGGGGCAAAGAATCATTTTCGTGGTGACCAGTTCGTTCGAGACGAGGGAAAATTGGAAATTCGCCTTGGCGTTACTGGTTCCGTTTGGCTCGCCGCCGCCGCTGGCCTGCGGCACTTTCCAAGGAAATTTCCCATTGTTGTCATCGCTCCAAAGCCGCATGGCCAGCGCGGTCTGCTTCAGGTTGTTCGCGCAGGTGATCCGCAAGGCTCTGGCCTTGGCCTTGCTCAAAACGGGCAACAGCATCGCGGCCAGAATCGCGATGATCGCGATGACCACCAGCAATTCAATCAACGTGAACGCGCGGAGGGTTGAGCGCAGCAATCTCATACCGGACTTTATACCTCACGGCGTGAGCGAGGTCGAGACACGGAAAAATTTCTGCGTGCCGCTCATCGCGTTCGTGCTGGCGATTGAGGTTTCCTGCGCCACCAGACCCGCGCCGCCCGCGCTGTAAGGCCCGGCCACGTTCGTAGCGGTGAGAACTTTGTAGTAGAGTCCGCGCACCGCGCTGTAACGAAGCTCCGCATTGCCGCCGCCGAGCGAACGCATGGCTACGAGCGACGGCGAATTGCCAACGGAGCCGTCGAAAAATTTCTGCGCCACGCCCCACGCGTTTGTGCCGACCTGCGAGCCGACGCGGCGTCCCGTAAAGTCATCCACCGGCGGATGGATGCCGCCAGAAATCCGTGACAGGCCAGCCTGATCAGCCGCATCGTAGTAGGAAGCCCATTGCAGGGTGATGGGTTGCGTCGGCCCGGCTTCAAACGCAAGTTGCGTAATGGTGTTGGAACCAAGGCCGCCGGGAAACCACTTGGAACCGGTGAACGCCGTCATGACTTCCGCCGCCGAGCGGCTGAATGTGCTGTGACCGGAAATGTAACCGGGAAAAGCGGGCGTCACGAAAGTTTTTCTCTGAAAAGGAATCCAATCTTCGGCATGAATCCAATGGACTCCGCCGACATCATTCTGGGTGTCATCGGGCTGGCCCGGCCACCCATAGACCGCGATTTTACCGGGCGTGAGTCCGGCGTGCCGGCCCGAATTGACGCTGTCATCGGTGACGAGTTCGATCAAGTTTGTCACCAACGGCAGGCCGTTCGTGTGATAGGACGGCAGACCGGCATCGCTGCATTGACCGAGGCTGCCGCAATAACGGATGGCACTGATTGGACGCCAAGCATTGTAGTAACGCTTCACGCTCCACGCCGCGCAAGCCGCGTCATGCAAGGCACCGTTCAAGGTGAAATAAAGTTTCGCATCCCATTCCAAGCGATCCACCACGGAGCCGGTTCCGCCAACCAACCGGTTGGTCATCTCATCGGAAACGTGATTCGCGATCGTATTCCAATGGCCGGGCGGTGTTTCCGAAGAAGGGCCATCCGCCCAAAATTCGGCGAGGCAACGGACGTAGTCGCCGCGTGGGACAACATTGGCCGAGTAAGGCAGCCCCGTGACTGGGTTGGTGGCGTAGCCCGCGCCGTCACCGGTTCCCAGCGTGTTGTTGCCGAACGACGCGGGCGAGATGTCCACCATCACACCATCGTCCGTCGTCAACTGGCTGCCAGAGCGGATCACCTCGACGAGGTTCGTCTTGAATGCCATGTCCGTGGCCGTTCCCAAAAACGGCGGCGCACCCGGATCAATCCACGGCTTGTCCCCGTCCACCCGGCCCAGCGCGAACGACCGCTCCCAGAGCCACGTCCCGCCCACATAACCTTGCAACGGATTTTGCGGAAAACCATTTTGATCAATCGAATTGGCGACGACCAGCCGCTGCCATTTGTTAACATCCGTAACCGTATTCGTTCCGTCCGTGACACCGTGCAGAAACGGATTCATCGGCGGGTTGGCGAACGCGTAGCGGCGCGCATTGCCGACG
>JBEEMY010000246.1:0-4446 GCA_041192415.1 Verrucomicrobiota bacterium
GATCATTATATAAAAAATACCCAAAAAGAAATAAAACGCATAAAAACGTTTAATACATATATTTTGAAGTAAAATTTACATCATATCAGTAGCAATCTTGACGTTTCCATGAGCATAGGTGAGCACACCTCTAGCACGAATATATCGCTTGTCATCGTAGGGGGACAGTGAAATCTTGGCTTGATCCACAGAGTAGATGTTGTGTAAGTTGGACTTGAGCATTCTGAACTTGGTGATGATGGTGTTGAACGGGTTGTTCGTCTCCGTCTCCAGAAAACTCGTGCCGATGAGCGTGTGCAACTCCGCCTTGTCGCCCGTGAGCAGGAACCAGCGGTTCGTATCCGCGCCAAAACGTTCGCCCCACTTCGCCAACACCGGCGGCGTGTCGGAACGCGGATCCACAGTAATGGAAAGCAACCGCACATCGGCATCGTTCTTCGTGAGCCGCTGAATTTCCGCCATGCGCTTGCTGACTTCGGGACACGTCAGCGAACAGCTCGTGAACAGAAAACTAACGGCGAGAAATTTTCCCGCCACCTCTGCCCGCGTGACCGTGCGCCCAGTGCGGTCGGTGAAGGAAAAGTTTTCCAGATGGCGCGCGCGATCCGGTGCGAGGCCGACGTTCTGCTCGCGATGATTGAAAGCCAGCACCGCCACCCAACTGCCGACGCCCGTAATGACCGCCAGCGCAATGACGATGATGAGAAAAAATTTCTCTTCGCCACGCGGCACTGGCTGGTCATTGGGATTGTCGTCAGGCATTCAAAATTTCCAAGTCATCGCCGCATGGATACGATAATCGGGCACAACTTGCAAACCGCTGTTGGCCAGACTCACCGGCAAGTCCGCACCCACTTGCGCGCTCAATGAACCGCCCCAAGTGAAATTCAGTTGTGGGCCGAGATACACTAACGTCGCCGCCGAATCCGCATCCGTCTCACCGCCGAACGTATCCATGTCTTTGCTCTCGCCCGAAGTCACGACCTGCACCGCGACCGTGGCCTTTTCGCCCAGCCATACAAATGCGCCCGGCCCGCCGCTCCACGTCCAGTCGTTCGCGTAACGATGGCCGAAGTCGCCCTGCGTGCGGATGGCGTATTGCATCTGGCCGTTGAGAAAAATCCGTTTCCAACGCGCGGAAAATCCGGTGCCGACGATGCCATCCACCGAGCCGGAGCCAAGCGCAAGATCATGACCGCCGATGCCGTCAGGCAAATCCGCATCGTCCAGCGCGAGCAATGCGGAATCGCCCGTGGGCAATTTGATTCCACCGAGCACCGTCCAGTTGAAAGAAAAATTTCCACGCGAAAACTGGAACGCGCGAAAATTTCCCACGAGCGAAATGTCGCCGATGCCCGCCGTGTCCGCGCTCGCCGTGTGTGAACCGTAGGCGCGATAAATCACCGGCAGGTTGAGTTGCGCGCTGAAGCGTTCGTTGAAGTGGTAGCCCGCAAAAATTTGCGAGGTGAGGCTATCAATGTATTCACCGCTACCGCCGACCCGCCGACTCTCGTCCTGCAACGTGCCGAAGTGCGTGTATTGCTCCGCCACGCCCGCGACGAAGCCCTTGGAATTTTCGGCCTGCAAGTTGCATACAGAAAAAACCGAGCAACAATCGCAGGCCAAAGTTTGGGACAAATCTGCCACTGTTAAAACTGAAACTGTTAAAGCTAACAAATTAATATTTTTCATTTCTAAATCTCAAAGTTGCGAGAACGCATGAAGGCGTCCTCAATTTTTTGGGGAGAGCCGGCGTGTCGCCGGCCCTGTTTTTAGTTTGGAACGGCAACACGCCGTCCCTCCCGGTGATGATTCAAACAATGAAACTGCGGGGCGGCGGGAGCGGCGGCTTGGCGGAAAAGCATTCAGCGAAAAATACTTCGGGGGCAAACGGCTCAAAAGCTGACGGCGCAACGAGGGCAAATTTTTCAGCCACGGGCGGAAATTCCAACTTCAGCTTGAGGGTCAACTGGTCGGATTGCTTTTCGGATTTTTTCCCAACGATGATGGCTTTGCACAACGAACAAGGATGTTCGCCATCGAAAGTTTGCGACACGGCCTCGGTGAGCGACTGGCTGGAAAGATTGGCCGCGAGCATCGTGCCCCACGCGACGGTTTGCAGCGCGGCCCAATGCAGACCCGTCGCAAGGACGAGCGCAAGGACAACTAGGATTTTCCCGCTACGCGCAAACACAGGTTGAGACTATCCGCCCGCCGTCTTCCAGCAAGGCAAGATTGATGAAGTGGAGAATGTATTACCGCAGATTAATGACTGATTAAGCCAGCGGTTTTAATCAGGACTCGACGGCGTCTCGCCCCGCCGGATTATTTCTCCGCAATCCAAACCAGCGTGCCGCTGGGCAGCAAATCGTAGAGCGGAATCAAATTCGCATCCGCCAGATGGACGCAGCCAATCGAGGCCGGCTTGCCCAAAGAATTCTGATCGCCCGTGCCGTGGATATAAATTTCACGGTCATGCGTGTCCACGTCCACCGTGCCGTTCGTGCCGCGATTGAAGCCGGGTTCCAATCCATCCAGCCACATAATCCGCGTGGTGATGGTTCCCGCTTTCACACCCAGTTCGGAAACGTAGCCGATGACTTCGCGGTTCTTGAAAATGGTTCCCGCCGGCTGCCCAGCGCCAACTTTTTCCGCGATGCGATGCAGGCCGCGCGGCGTGCGATAGGAGCCGTTGGTTTCGCCAATCCCATGGCGCGAAGTGGAACACGGAAACGTTTTTACGAACCAGCCGTCTTCAAACAGCGAGAGGGTTTGCCGCGAAACGTTGACCGTCAAAACATACTTCGTCGGCGTGATGTCCAGTCGTTTGCAGGTGGCCACGCACGGTTTGGGCAGGAGAAAATTGCGGCTGGCGGATTGAAAATTCGCGCAGCCGGAAGTCAGCAGCAGCGCCACGCTCATCATCAAAATGAAAACGCGTAGCTTCATCGCTTCAAGCCTTGGTCAGCTTCTTCACCAGCACCTTGGAGTTGCGTCCGCTCGCATCATATTTTTCACGCCGCGCGGGCGGCAGGTCGTCGGGCGTGCCTTCGCTGAAGCCGCCTTTGGATTGAAAATAAGTGAACGCCTGCGTGGAGAGCGTGAGCAGTTCGCTCAAGTTCAATTCCCGCGCCTTGTTCTCGACGAACTGAATCAGTTTGCGCCCGATGCCCTGATTCTCGTGCGACGCACTGACGTAGAGACACGCCAGCTCGCCTTTTTTCTGTTCGGCATAAACGTGCAACGCCACGCAGGCCACGGGATTTTTATCAATCTCGAAGATGAAATAATCGCCGAGGCTTTTGTCAATCACGGCGCGCGTGCGCTTCACGAGTTCGTTGGATTCCACCGCCGACTTGGTCAGCACTTGGATGGCGCGGATGTCTTTCTTCTTCGCGAGCCGAATCTGCTGATACTCGTTGGCGTAAATTAAAGTGCCGATGCCTTCGTTGGAAAAAACTTCGGCGAGCAAGCCTTCGTCCACCTTGCCGTTGATGACGTGGACGCGCGGCACGCCGGTTTTGCACGCCGCCGCGGCGTGCTGCGCCTTGGATAAAATCTCCGGCGCAAACCCCGCACTGTTCGTCTGCAACAGTTTTTCCAATTCCGCTACGAGCAGTTGCCGGATGAGCTGACCGTTGTGAATCAAACCGTCCGACGACGTGATGAAAATTAATTTGATCGCCTTCAACGCCTCGGCCACAGCCAGCGCGACCCCGTCGGAATTCACGCGATACGTTTTGCCATCGCCATCAAAACCAAGCGGCGGAATGACCGGCACAACCCCTTGCGCGAGCAACGTCTGGAGCAGCTCCGTATCCACGCGCTCGACCTTGCCGGTGAACTGGTGGTTCACGCCGCCGATGATGCCCATCGGATGCGCGATGATGACGTTGGTGCTGGCCGCGCGCAGATCGTTCGCGGAAAGGCCCTCGAGAATTTCGTGTGTGAGCCGGTTCGCGGCGGTCAGCGCGAGCTTGAGCGTGAGCGGGTCGGTAATGCCCGTGCCGTCAATGTCTGAAGGCTTCACGTTCTGTTCTTCGCCGAGCAACTTGATCTGCGCCGCCGCGCCGTGGACTAACACCACGCGGATGTTCAGCGAACGTAGCACCGCGACGTCGAGCAGCAACGTGGCGAAGTTTTCGTCCGTGACGATGGCGCCATCAATCGCGAGGATAAAAGTTTTCTCACGGAATTGCGGAATGTATTGCAGGATGCCCCGCAGGTCGGTCAGTTTCATTTCAGCGGGGGAATAAGTAATCAGTTTTGCGCAGGATTCAAACAATAATTTCATCAGCCATGAAATCATTTTTCCACGGAACCGTTTTGGGTGACAATTTTTTTCCCACTTGCCTTCACCTTCCGGCCTGAACAACCTCTGGCCAACGACAACTTCCAGCCATGAAACTTTTAAAATCCGCCTTCGCTGTCGCCCTGCTGCTGGCT
>JBEEMY010000247.1:0-4426 GCA_041192415.1 Verrucomicrobiota bacterium
TGAGCGACTAGGCGAAGCGCCAAATAATTCGCCCGCAGCCCAAACGCCCGGCGCGGAAGTTATTGACCAGATCAAAGAACGTGTGAACCAAGAACTAAAAACTCGGCTGGAGGCGAAGTTGCCGAGCAGCCAGATGCAGTTGCAGTTGCTCGCCCGCGCTTACGACGTGAAATGGACGCGCGCCTATCGTAGCCCCAAAGCCATCGAACAAATCATCAAAGGTCTGGACGCGCTGTTCGCCGCGTATCGCCAAAATCCGAAGCTCGCGCAGGCTGAACCATCCACGTGGAATCCCGATTGGTTTGGTCTGGGCGTGTGCGGCGAAGTCATCGCGCTGCGTCGCGGCGAGTTGGAAAAACTTTTTGATGAAACAATTGACGATGGCCACGGCGGAAAAATTTCCCGTCGCGCTGCCTACACGGAAATGCTGGTGGCCTGCCGCGACTGGCATCGCAAGCATCGTCGGCTCTACACAAACCAGACGATTCTCAACGATCTCAACGGCATCTACCGCGCGAATCAGGGCATTGCCGTGCTTTCACCTGATCAGGCTTTGTCCGAGAAAAACGTGCGGCGCTATCTCTACGAATCGCTCGGCCTGGAGCCTTGGCGCGACAACGACAAGGGCGGCGAGGCGGCGGTCGAAACCGCCGGACGCGGCTGGAACGTCGGCACGAATTACTGGGAGCTTACGGCGAAAGGTTTGAGCAAGGAACTCGGCTACGTTGGCAGCTACGGCGAAATTGTGGATCTGGTTGCCGATGTCTATAACGCCACGCGCCCCGCGCTTAACCAGCCCGGCGATGAACGTATCCGGCAGCAGTTGCTCAAGGTCGCCCATGCGCGCGTCAACTTCCGCTATCCATCGCTGGACGAACATGGCAATCGCGTGATGCGCCTCGAACAGATTGTCGGCTGGCGGGATAATCACTATCCCGGTTACTTCGCCTACGCGCAGCGGGCTACGCGCGATGCGAGCGCGCTTCAGGCCGCCGCCATCACGCTCGATCCATTGCTGGTCGGCATCGCGCAGCAGATGATCGCTGACAACCAGTTTTTTGCGTCCGAAGAAGTGGCGTTGAATGACGGCGCGCAAAATCTACGCACGACGATTGGCCGTCTCGCCACGCCGGACGAATACGAACTTATCCAATCGCAGCCGGCGCAGTCGCAACGTTTGCCGATGACGCCCGGCCAGCCGGACTTTGTATTTGCCGACGAAGAAGACGGCGTGGTGGCGATCAAGAACGGCGACGAAATTCTTTACGCCTCGCTCTACTGGCGCGCGCGACACGGCGTGAATTCACTTGGACGCGTGCATTTCACCACGCCGACGATTGACCGCATCGCCGTGGTGCGCGAGGACGTGCAGTTCACACCGAGCGGGATGAATTACGCGCGCGCGGATTGGCCGAACTTCGCCAACGGCAACGGCGGCCCGAAGTTTCCCGGCGAACTACATTCCGTTCTCGCGGGCGAGAAATTGCCCATCGCCAAGATGCCGGACGGAATCAGCTTCAAACCCGGCGATGAAAGTGTGTATGCCGGTCGCGGCGATTTCTTCACGTTGCGCTACGGCCACTATCTCATCGGCCTGAATATGTCGGCGGACAAAACGTTTGAGCTGAAAACTCCGGCGGGAATTTCCGGGGCAAAAGAACTCATCTCCAAAAAAACTTTGAAGCTGGACGCACCGCTGAAAGTCGCGCCTCGTTCCACGGTGGTTCTGTTTTTCGGCAAATGATTCAGCACGAATTCATCGCCATTGATGAGGGCCACGCGACGCTGTTGCACGTCAACGAGCGCGACCAGTCGAAGAATTGGCTTGTGCCCATCGGCCAGCCGGCGGCGCGCGATATGCAGCTCATTGGCGGCGGGAAAATTCTCATCGGCCATCATCATGGCTACACGGAGTTTGATCTCGCGCTGGGTCGGGTGGTGAAAGAATTCAAAGCGCTCGCAGGCGTCACCGCTGTGCGCCGTCAAGCGAATGGCCACACGCTCATCGCGGGCGTGGACATTTCTGGAGAGAAAGGTGTGGCCGTGCTGGAGCTGGATGCGAACGACCAAGCGATTCATCGGGCAATTTTCCCCGGCGATTATGTCCGGCTCATCCGACAGACGGAGCAGGGGACGTATCTCATGTCGTGCAACGACCGCATCCGCGAAGGTTCGCCCGTCCTCCGTAGCGATACTGCGGAGGGTGGACGCGAGGGAAAATATCTGCGCGAGTTTCCGGTGGAGGGATTTTATCACGCGTGGAAATCGCTGCGGCTGCCGAATGGAAATTTGATTGTGACGGCGGGCTATGGTGCATTCGTGGTGGAACTGGACGCGTCCGGAAAAATTCTCCGCAAGTTCGGCGGCAAAGAGCAGGTGCCGGAAAAGGTGCGCCCGTTTTTCTACGCCATGTTCCAGTTGCTGCCGAATGGAAACATCGTGCTCGCCAATTGGCAGGGCCACGGGCCGGGCTTCGGTTCGTCAGGCGTGCAGTTGCTGGAGTTCAACCACGCGGGCGAAATCGTCTGGTCGTGGAGCAAGGCGGAGCTGATCTCGTCGCTTCAAGGGGTGCTGGTGCTCGATGGTCTCGACCCGGCAAAACTTCACGACGAACGTGATGGCCTGATGAAACCCTGGTCATGAAACCACGCGCACTTGTTCTCTGCGCCGACCAGTGGCATCCGGCGGAAATCGTCCGGCGCGGGCTGGGCGCGTTGGCCGATGCGCGTTTGGCTTTTGAATTTCTTGAGGACGGTGGCCGGTGGTCGGCGGCGATGCTGAAAGATTTTCCGCTCGTCATTGTGGCGAAGGCGAATCACGTTAGCGCGACGAGCGAAAACCCGTGGCTCACAGCGGAGACGCAGGGCGCGTTCCAAAGTTTTGTCCGCGCCGGCGGCGGTCTGCTGCTGCTGCACGCGGGAACGTGCTATCAGGATTTGCCGGCGATGCGCGGCGTGACCGGCGGTGCGTGCTTGAGTCATCCTGATCAATGCCTTGTCACCATTGAACCAAAGCCTGGGCATCCGCTGACGCGCGGTGTGAATTCATTTGCGGAAATGGACGAACATTATTTCATGGCGCTGGACGCTGTGGATGCGGCAGTTTTTTTGCACTCACACTCCGCGCATGGAATTCAACCCGCTGGCTGGACGCGAACCGAAGGCGCTGGCCGCGTTTGTGTGCTGACGCCGGGGCACAATCTTCCGGTCTGGAAGAACGCGGAATTTCAAAAGCTGTTGTTGAACGCGCTGGCTTGGGCGGCAAAAATGAACTGAACACATGATCACCATTTACGACTACATCATCATCGGTTTTTACCTCGTGTTCATGCTCGCGATTGGCCTCGTGTTCCGCAAGATGAGCAAGAACACCTCGGATTATTTTCGCGCCGGCGGCGCGATGCCGTGGTGGCTCACGGGCGCGAGCGCATGGGTATTCAGCTTCACCGCGTGGACGTTCACCGGCGCGGCGGGCAAGGTCTATGAATCCGGACTGCTCGTGCTCTGCGTTTTTTATTCCACGATGGTCGGCCTCGCGGTCGCCATCGCGGTGACGTGCCTGCGCTTCCGTCGGATGCGCGTCATCACCTGGATGGAGGCGGTGCGACTGCGCTACGGGCCGTTCAACGAACAATTTTATACCTGGGTGAAACTGCCGTTGCTGTTGCTGTTCGCGGGCGTGAGCTTGAATGCCATTGGCGTGTTCATGTCCGCCGTGTTCCAGATCGAGATGAATTCCATGCTCGTCATTCTCGGCGTGGTGGTGACGGTGGTGGCGTTCGCGGGCGGCTCGTGGGCGGTGCTCGCGAGTGATTTTGTGCAGGCGTTTCTCATTGTCACCATCACCATCTGCACGGCGGTGATGACGCTCGCGCATGACAAAATTGGCGGCCTCGGTGGATTGCTGGACAAAGTTCCGTCGGCACATCTGCACTGGTCGGAACTTGCGCGGCCCGAACTCATCTTCATCTGGGTGCTGGCGACGCTGTGGCTGAAATTTTCCGACGAGAACAACATGGAGCGCGCCACGATGTATCTGATGACGCGGAGCGACAAGGACGCGCGCAAGATGGTTTTGATTCCGCTCATCGGCACGCTGCTCGGGCCGCTCATCTGGTTCATTCCTTCAATGGCGGCGACGATTTTGCATCCGAATCTCGCGGCGGATTATCCGAATTTGAAGCAGCCGCACGAAGCAGCGTTCCTCTCCGTGGCGATGGACGTGATGCCGCAAGGTCTGCTCGGCCTGCTGCTCTCCGCGATGCTCGGTGCGACGGTGACGAGCATGGACGCGGGGCTGAACAAAAACGTGGGCATTGCCATTCGCAGCCTTTACAAACCGGTGTTCAAGCCGGACGCGTCGGAGAAACATCTGCTCGTCGCCGGCAAAATCTGCACGTTGATTTTTGGCGCGATCATCATCGCGC
>JBEEMY010000248.1:0-4413 GCA_041192415.1 Verrucomicrobiota bacterium
CACGTTTGTTTTCTTCACGCTGTTTCCGGTGACGCTGCTGTGGGCGCACGATTTCCGGTGGCTGGCGCTGGCGTTCGTCGTGCGCGGGCTGAAGGAATTCGGCGAACCGGCGCGCAAGGCGCTCATCATCGGCGAGGCCGCGCCCGAACTGCGCGCGCGGACTTACGGCGCGTATTATCTCATCCGCGACTGCACGGTGACGAGCGGCTCGTTTCTCGGCGCGTGGCTGTGGAGCGTGAGTCCGCAGGCAAATTTTATCGGCGCGGCCATCTGCGGCGCGCTGGGAACGGTCTGGTTCTGGTGGTTTATTTACCGGCAGCCAGCACCACGGCCATAATTTCCCGACAAGGCCGCTTGCCTTTTCAACCGCAGACCAGATAATCGCCCCATGTCCAGCCCGGCTCTTGTCATTGAACACTTGCGTGTGGATTTCCCCGACGTGATCGCCGTGAACGACCTCACGCTCACGATGGATGCGGGCGATGTCTGCGGCCTCATCGGCCCGAACGGCGCAGGCAAAACCACCACGATGCGCGCCATCTCCGGCCTGCAAGAATTCACGCGCGGCTCGGTGCGCGTCAGCGGCCACGAACTCGCCAGCGAACCGGATGAATTGAAACGCCGCCTCGGTTTCATGCCGGATTTCTGCCCGACCTACGACCAGCTCACCACGTCAGAATTTCTCGAACATTTCGCCCGCGCCTTCGACGTGCCGAACCGTTCCAAGCGCATCGAGGAATGTCTGGAACTCACCTGGCTCACCGACAAGCGCGACGCCTTGTGCGAAGGACTTTCACGCGGCATGAAGCAACGACTGGTGCTGGCGAAAACACTTTTGCCCAACCCGCAAGTGTTGTTGCTCGACGAACCGGCCAGCGGTTTGGATCCGCTTGGCCGCATCGAACTACGAAAAATTTTGCTGCAACTGCGCGAGAGCGGCAAGGCGGTCTTGATCTCGTCGCACATCCTCACCGAGCTTTCCGGCTTCTGCAATAAGGCCGCCATCATGGAGCGCGGCGAGCTCGTAAAATTTGGCACCATCGCCGATCTCGGCCAGCAGATGAGCCAGCGCAAAATGTCCGTGAAGTGGCGGGCCGACGGCGACAAGGCGGTGGAACTCCTGAAAAATTCCGGCGCAAAAAATCTGGAAACTTCCGCCATCGGCGCGACGTTCGATTTCGATGGCGGGACGGAAGGACTTGATGAACTGCTGAAAACCCTCGTCACGCAAGGCGTCCGCGTGGCCGAGTGGCGAGGCGTGGGCGATGACTTGGAACAAATCTTTTTACAATCCGGCGCGAAGGAGTTGATGTGAAACTTTCCGAGAACCCCATTTTTCTGACGCACAAACGGCTCGTGCATCGCGGCGGCGTGCTGGCGGCGGTGGTCATCGCCACGCTCATCGGCTTCAGCTTATTGCTCGGGCTGTTCAGCAGCTTGAGTGAACTTCACCAGTCGCGCTGGGGATTTCGTTCACCCGCTGAAACGGGGAAGATTTTTTACGGCTGGGTCATCGGCGTGGAAATTTTTATGCTCGTGCTGCTCGGCGCGAATCGCGTGACGCGCGCATTGCAGGAAGATCGCAAGGCCGGTTTGTGGGACAGCAACCGGCTCACGCCGCTGAAGCCGGAACAGATTGTCGCAGGCTACTGGCTCGCACCGGCGTTGCGGGAATTTTACATGGCGGTGGTGTTGGCCGGATTCGGTCTGCTCGTCGTGCTGTTTTCGCATCTGCCCATCACCCTCTGGCTGGGCACGCAGACGCTCATTTTCAGCACGGCCTTGTTCTGCGGACTGCTAGGCATCCTGTTCGGCATGGCGGCGCAAAAGTCTTCCGGCGCGCTGATTTTTCTGGCGATGTTCTTTTTCATTCCTTTCTCCTTCGTCGCCCCCAGCCGCGTGCTGACAAATTTTTTATTCCCGATTTACGGCATCGGAAATCTGTTTCAAATCGGCGAGGTGGAACGCGACTGGGCGCGGATGCCGGAGTTGTTCGGCCAGCCTATGCCGGCGATTTTAATCAGCCTCGGCTTGCAGGCCATCATCGGGTGGTTCATCTGGCGCGTGCTGGTGCGGAAAACGGCGAACCCGTTTCAACCGCTGCTGCTGCGCTGGGAAGCCATTTCAATTTTCAGCATCATGGTATTTGCGCAGCACGCGTTGATTTGGAAAGTGCGGACTGACTGGTTTCGCGCTGATGTATCCGAACAATTGCTAGCTATCACGCACGGCGGCACGCTGCTCGTCGGACTCGCGCTGCTCCTGCTAGCGAGCCGTCCACCAGAACAAATCCGCGTGGAAGCCATGCGGCTTGGGCTGAAAAGCATCAGCGACATTTTCCAACGCAGCAGCGTTTCGCTCGCGCTTGCGCTCGGCGGTGTGGCGGCGATGGCGATGACGGTGCAGTTTTCGATGCACCTGCCGGAAAACTTTTCCGGACTGATCGTCACAGTGGTCAATCTCCTGATGATTTTCCTCACCTTCACCCTGCTGCTGGAATTTTGCCGCCTACGCCACCAGCGCCGCGCGCTGGGTTTTGTCGCGCTGTGGCTGTTTGTGTTGGTAGTCGTGCCGCTGATTCTGGGGGCGGTTTTTGCCAGCGAAGAAGCCGCGCAAGTCTGTCTGCTTGCACCGGGCTTTCTGGCTTTGACATCTGTCAGCGCGGAGAAACTACCCGCCCTGCACCTCGCGAACCTCGTCCACTTCGCCGTCGTGGTCTTTCTCTTCATCGACTGGCGGCGGCAGTGGAAAAAACTTCTCGCCCGCGCGGCTTGAATTTTCCGGCAGCCAATCAACCCGCCTGCGTCGCTGCTGAAGGTTTCACCCATTGCGCCAGCGCCGCCGCGATGAGCATACAGACACCGCCCGCCATCACTGCGTAAATAAGGTTGCCGCCGAGATAATTTTTCACCAGCGGCCCAAACGTCAGCGCCGCCAAAATTTCCGGCAGCACGATGAAGAAGTTGAAGATGCCCATGTAAACACCCATCCGTTCCGGCGGCAATGCGCCCGCGAGAATCGCGTAAGGCATCGAGAGGATGCTTGCCCACGCCACGCCGCCGAGCGCCAGCGCGATGAGCAAAAGATTCTTCTGCTCCTCGCCGTGGATGAAGCCCACCGCCAGCAAGCCGATGCCGCCAAGCGCAAGGCAGATGCCGTGGACGCGCCGCCGGTCAAATTTCCGCGCCGCCGCCATGAGCGCGAACGCCGCGAGAAAAGTCACCGCGTCCTTCAACGCATAGCAGACACCCGCCCATTCCGCGCCACGCTTGAAGACTTCCGAGTTCGGATCACTGCTGCCGAACACCAGCGGCACGGCGTTGGAAAAATGCAGCCACATACAGAACAGACCGAGCCAAGTGAAGAACTGCACGAGCGCCAGCCGCTTCATCGTGCCGGGCATTTCGCGCACGGCGGAAAAAATTTCGCCAGCGATATGCGCCACGCCCCTGCGCTGTTCTTTCTTCCGGCGGAATTCTTCCAGATTTTCCGGCGGGTATTCTTTCGTGGAAAAAATCGTCCATAACACCGCCGCAAAAAATGCCGCCGCGCCGACGTAAAATGAAATCTTCACGTTGAGCGGAATCGCGTTGCCTGCGCCAGTCTCGCTGCTGACGTGAAACCAGTTTTTCAAAATGTAGGGCAGCATCCCCGCAATCACCGCGCCGACGCCGATGAAAAAACTTTGCATCGCAAAACCCGTGCCGCGCTGTTTTTCCGGCAATTTATCCGCCACGAACGCGCGGAACGGTTCCATACTCACGTTGATGCTCGCATCAAGAATCCACAGCAGCCCTGCCGCCATCCAGAGCGTGCTGCAATTCGGCATGGCTATGAGCGCGAGTGAACTCAAGATCGCGCCGACAAGAAAATACGGCCGGCGTCTTCCCAATCTTCCCCAAGTGCGGTCACTCATCGCGCCGATGATGGGCTGGATGAGAAAACCCGTGAGCGGCGCGGCGAGCCAGAGCATCGGGATCTGCGAGTCCGATGCGCCGAGGTATTTGTAGATGGGACTCATGTTCGCCATCTGCAGGCCCCAGCCGAACTGGATGCCGAGAAAGCCGAAGCTCATGTTCCAGATCTGCCAGAAAGAAAGTTGAGGTTTTTGCATGGGATTGGCGGCATGGTGCGTTTCCGACACGTCGAAGGCAAGCCGCACAACCATGCGGTCAAAGCCGGAAACCGGATCAATTCAACCGCAGCACGCGATAAACTTTCATCGCGGCAGGCGCATTGTCCGTCGCGCTCAAATTAAAATCCGTTGCGGTCTGCGGTGAACCCAGATTCGTCCATGCCGCGTTCAAATCGGACTTGGCCTGCACCTGATATATTTTTCCGATGACCGTCTCCCATGAAAGCGTCGCCGTGTGCGCCGCGCCGGTGAGTTGCAGCGACAGCGTGAACGGCACG
>JBEEMY010000249.1:0-4378 GCA_041192415.1 Verrucomicrobiota bacterium
ACCTGGCTGCCGGCCACGACGAACTGGACCACGGGGATAAAATTTTCGGCGAAGGAGGGAACTTACACCGGCGTGCTCGCCACCGGCGTCACCGGTTCTTCCACCTCGCGCAATCCTTACGAAAATAATTTCGACTTCGCTCCCGACGGGACGTTGCACCACACCTGGACTTATCGCGAGCTGGCCGACGCCGCGAACCACGACCTCTGCTACGCTTACAGCACGAACAACGGCGTGACGTGGTTCAACAACGGCGGCACGAACATCGCCGACACGGGCTTGGGCACGTCCATCAACGTGAGTTCGCCCGGCATCATCATCAAGGTGCTCGACAGCCGCCAGCGCTTCATCAACCAGCAGGCGCAATGCGTGGACAACGACGGCCGCGTCCACATCCTCGCGCTGCACCGCCGCGCCGAGCCGGACGCCGCGTGGGTTTCCGGCGACTCGACTTTTTCCGTCGTGGATACGGCGTATTTCCATTACTTCCGCGATCCGGTCACGCGCGTCTGGTCGCAGCGGCGGATTCCGTGGACGGCTTTCCCCGTCGGCTCGCGCCCGAAGCTCGGCTACGATGCGCAGGGAAATCTATACGGCGTCTATCTCTCGTATGCCTCGACGAATAGCGACGTGGTTCCCGGTTACATTGCTGGAAAACTTGTCATTGCGAGTGCATCGAAGGCGTCGCAATACACCGATTGGGAAGTTGTGCAATCGCTCACCAACGACCTCAACGGCGAGCCGCTGATTGACCAAGCGCGGTTGCTGGCGGACAACGTTCTCTCGGTTTTCATCCAAGAGAATTCAGCCATCACCACGGTCGTCGGCACGCCGCTACGTGTTTTTGATTTCGCCGTGAACGTGTCGCAACCGAACACGCTTGCGTTAAATTTTATTTCACAAGATTCGCTCGTCACCTTCAACGCGTTGGCGGGACATAATTATCAATTGCAGTCTGCCTCGTTGCTCTCACCACCAAACTGGACGAACGCCAGTGCGGTAACGCCCGGCATCAGTGGACTGATGTCGCTGCCAGATGCGAATGGGAAAAATTTCACGCAGCGATTCTATCGCGTGGTGACTGACCCGTGATTGGAGCGCTGGCTTCCAGCCGGCGAGTTCATGCGGATTGAAGCCACCTCGCCGGCAGGAAGCCAGCGCTCCCGGTTTTAATTTACGAACGAAGTTTCGTTCGCTTGCAGCAACGCCTGCGCAAGTTCCTGCCACGCGGTCAGCGGCGCGGCTTTTTTGCCGGTGTTGATGGGCTGACGTTTGGCTGGCTTGCCGCGCGGGTTCAGCTTCAACGGTTCAACCGCCGGCGGCACAGGATTCGCCGAATCGTCGAGCAGTTGCGTGGCGTTGACGAATTCCAAGCCAAGTTTCGTTTCCGTCGGCTCCGGCAGGCGTTGATAAATCCGTTCGTAGAGAAATTTCAGTTTCGCATCGTCGTCATCCGCGTCCTTGAAATCTCTCATCGCCACGAGCCGCTTGGCGAGATTGATGACGAGCGGGTTGTTCATCAGATACAACGCCTGCTGCGGCACGGTCGTCTGATAACGCTGGCCGGTGACCATCGCGGGATCGGCAAAATCGAAATTCACCAGCACGTCCGCGATGCTCGCCCGATCCACGAAGTTGTAAATCGTGCGCCGGTTGGAATCCAGCGCGCGATTCTGGATGGGTCGTCCGTAAAGATTCGTGTCCAGCGTGCCACCGATGGCGAGTAGCGAATCGCGCAGCGGCTCAAACTCCAACCGGCGCGTGTTCGCGCGCCAGAGCAGGCGGTTGCCGGGATCAATCTCGGCATAACGCGGATTGCCCGCGCTGCTTTGCTGGTAAACTTCCGAGAGCATGATGAGCCGGTGAATTTTTTTGATGCTCCAGCCGTTGGTCACAAAATTCTGCGCGAGGTAGTCGAGCAGTTCTGGATGGCTCGGCGGTTCAGACATCACGCCGAAATCATCCGGCGTCGGCACGAAGCCCGCGCCGAAGTGATGTTCCCAGATGCGATTGACCATTACGCGTGCGGTGAGCGGATTGCTTTTGTTCGCGATGGCAAACGCGAGTTCGAGCCGCCCGCTGCCGTTCGTATAAACCGGACGGTTCGGCGGAGAAAGCACTTGCAGAAAACGGCGCGGGACGGTTTCGCCCCGGTTGCCGGCCTCGCCCCGAATGAACAAGGGCGAATCATGTCCGCTGGCCGCGTCTTTCAAAACCATCGCGTGCATCGGCGCGGCGGTGTTGGTCAAATCGAGAATGGCGATTTGATGTTCGACATTTCCCAACGTGCGTCGCGCTTGCTTGAACGCTTCCTGGTCGCCGCTTTTGCGAAGTTTCGGCAGCGTGTCCTTCAAGTTCGATTCCTCAAACGCCAGTTTTTCGCGCGTGTCACGGTATTCCTCAAACGCCGCCGTCACATAAACCGGCGAGACCACCGGCGCAACTTTCGGTTCCACGCAACTGTCGAAAATGCCGCGCAGTGAATAATAATCCTTCTGCGGAATTGGATCGAACTTGTGGTCGTGGCAGCGCGCGCACGTCACGGTGAGGCCGAGAAAACCTTTGCACACCGCATCAATGCGGTCGTTGAGGACATCGTTTTGCATCCCCATGAAATGATCGCCCACGGTGAGAAAGCCCAGCGCGGTGAGGTTCGTCGGATTGCGTTGCGCCGTGGACAGCCGGTCGGCGGCAATCTGCTCCATCACGAAAATGTTGTAAGGCTTGTCCTCATTGAAACTACGGATGACATAGTCGCGATACGTCCACGCGAAGGGATTGATGTTATCCTCAAAGAAGCGGCGCGGCTGGCCTGTGGTGTCGCTGTAGCGGGCCACATCAAGCCAGTGGCGGCCCCAGCGTTCGCCGTAGTGCGGCGAGGCGAGCAGGCGGTCCACGACTTTCGCAAAGGCGTCCGGCGAATTGTCGTCCACGAACGCCTGCACTTCCTCCGGCGTGGGCGGCAGGCCGATGAGGTCAAAAGACGCGCGGCGAATGAGCGTGCGTTTGTCCGCCGGCGGATTTGGTTTTAGATTTTTTTCCGCGAGCTTGGCAAAAATAAAATTGTCCACGGGCGTGAGACACCAACCGTTGTCGTCCACTTTTGGAACGGCAACCGTTTTCACCGGCTGCCATGCCCAGTGGTTCGTTTTGTTGTCGCTAAAACTTTTCTGGGCGGCGGTCGCCACGCGTGGGTCGGGCGCGCCCATGCGAACCCATTGCTCCAGCGCGGCGATTTGTTCGTCCGCCAATTTATTTTTCTTGGGCATCTGCAAGTCCGGGTCGGTGTAGCGCACGGCCTTGATGAGTAAACTTTTTTCCGGGTCGCCGGGAACGATGACCGGGCCGGTGTCGCCGCCCTTGAAGACGCCCTCGCGGGAATCGAGCAGCAGGCCACCTTTCACTTTTTCCGCCTGCGCGCTGTGGCACTTGTAGCAACTGTCGGCGAGGATCGGGCGGATTTTGCTTTCAAAGAATTCCAATTGTGACGGCGTCAAATCAGCGGCGAACGCGTCGCGCGAAATCATTGCGCTGAACAGAAAAACAAGAACCTGCGGTCTCACGCAAAGGCGCAAAGGCGCAAAGATGATCTGCAAAGCTGGATGAGAATAAACGTTCGCAAAACATCGAGGTGCGGACTGGCTCTCGCCTGGTTTGTTTTCTTCGCGCCTTTGCGTCTTTGCGTGAAAGTTTTTCATGCAAAAATCGGCTTGATGATTTCACCGTAGGTTTCCGTCAGGCGGAAGTCGCGGCCGTTGTAGCGGTAGGTGAGTTTTTTATGGTCGAAGCCGAGCAGCGCCAGAATCGTCGCGTGCAAGTCGTGGACGTGAACCTTGTTCTTCACCGCCGCGTTGCCGAATTCATCCGTCTCGCCGTAAGTCATGCCGCCGCGCACGCCGCCGCCGGCGAGAATGGTCGTGAACGCTTTCGCGTTGTGGTCGCGGCCCGGATTGTCGCCGCCGTTTCGGTCGCGCACCGGCTTGCGTCCGAACTCGCCGCCCCAAACGACGAGCGTTTCATCAAACAGCCCGCGCTGTTTCAAATCTTGGATGAACGCCGCGAACGGCTGGTCAATTTCCTTCGCGCGGTCGGCCAGCTTTTCCTCCAAATCCTGATGATGATCCCAGCCGCCCGCCCACACTTGCACGAAACGCACGCCGCGTTCAATGAGCCGCCGCGCGATGAGTAATTGATTTCCCTGCGAGGTGCGACCATAAGCGTCGCGCGTGGCCGCCGATTCTTTGTTCAAATCAAACGCGTCCGTCGCCTCGGTCTGCATCTTAAACGCCATTTCAAAAGCCTCCAGCCGCGCTTCGAGCTGCGCTTCCTTCTGCATATTTTGGCTGTGCAATTCGTTCAACTTGTGGACGAGATCAAG
>JBEEMY010000250.1:0-7867 GCA_041192415.1 Verrucomicrobiota bacterium
CACCTCATCCGCATCTCCAAGCAGGCCAAAAAAATCCGCATCATGGGCAGCGCCGCGCTGGAGCTCGTCTATGTCGCCTGCGGGCGGCTGGACGCCTACGTCGAACGCACGATCAATCTGTGGGACGTGGCCGCAGGAAGTTTGCTGGTGGAAAATGCCGGCGGCGAATTTTACACGCGCCCCGGCCCGAACGGCAAATTGCGGATGTGCGCCGATAACGGCAAGCTGCGGAAGAAATTGAAGATTGGCAGCCTGCTGAAATAGTTTTTCAAAACCACAGCGTCACAGAGACACAAAGATTTTAACTCTGTGCCTTGGTGTCTTGGTGGTTAAAAAAGATTTTTAGCTTCGCCAGCGCTTTCGCGCGGTGGCTCAACTGGTTTTTTATATCTTCACCCAACTCGGCGAAACTTTTTCCAAATCCATCCGGCACGAATAGCGGGTCGTAGCCAAAGCCGCCGCCGCCGCTGGCCGTGAATTGAATCCAACCTTCGCACGCGCCGTCGAACGTTTGCGCTTCAAACTCATCCGCAAAACAAACCGGCGATGCGCTCTCAACTTTTCCCTGCGTCACCGGCACGAGCGCGATGACGCAGCGGAATCGTGCGGTGCGTTTTTCCAGCGGCACATTTTTCAGCAGGCGCAGCAGTTTGGCGTTGTTGTCTGAATCCTGAGAGTTTTCAGTTTTATCCAGCGCGGCGAAACGCGCGGAATGCACGCCGGGCGCGCCGTTCAATGCGTCCACTTCCAGCCCAGAATCATCCGCGAGCACAAAAAAGTTTCCGCCTTCCGCCTTCCGCCTTCCGCTTTCCGCTTTCGCCAGCCATTTGGCCAGTTCAACGGCCTTCTTCATCGCGTTGCCTGCGAAGGTGTCCGCATCTTCCACCACGCTGGGGGCGCCGGGAAATTCTTTCAATGTGAGGCAATGAAATCGCGCGCCGAGGATGGCCTGGATTTCCCCGACCTTGTGGGCGTTGCGCGTGGCGATGAGCAGCGTCGTCATGCGCGAAGGGTAGCAAAACTTTTTTGGCGCGCGAGCTTGACGCAAATCTTTTCCGCCGCAAAATCTGCGGATGAATTCACGTCTCGTTCTCGCGCTCGGTCTTTCACTCGTCGCTTTTTTGCCCTGCATGGTTTCTGCCGAAACGGTGTGGCTGGATGAGTTGAACCTCGCCGCCGCCACGCAGGGTTATGGTGAACCGAAGAAAAATCTGTCCATTGACGACCAGCCGCTCACCATCGGCGGGAAGAAGTTCGGGCGCGGATTCGGCACGCACGCCGACGGGCTGCTGAAAATAAATCTCGACGGCGGCGCGCAGAAATTTTCCGCGAGCGTCGGGGTGGATGACGATGTGAACGGCAACGCGGAGGCGAGCATCGAGTTTGTCGTCACCGGCGATGGCAAAGAGCTTTGGAAGAGCGGGACGATGCGCGCGGGCAACGCGGCCAAGGTTTGCGAGGTGGATTTGACTGGCGTGAAGGCGCTCAAACTGCAAGTCACCGATGCGGGTGATGGCATTGCTTGGGATCACGCGGACTGGGCAGATGCAAAATTTGAAACCGCCGGTGCAAAAATTTCCGCCACCGGCGGCGAGGAAAAACCGGCGCCGGTTGCACCCTACATTCTCACGCCCGCCGCACCCGCCACGCCGCGCATCAATGGCGCGAACGTTTTCGGCGTGCGGCCCGGTTCGCCGTTCCTGTTCACGATTCCAGCGACGGGTGAGCGGCCGATGACCTTTTCTGTCAAAGGTCTCCCGCGCGGTTTGAAGCTGGACGCCAAAACCGGCCACATCACGGGGGCATTGAAAAATAAGGGCGAATTCACCGTCACACTGCGCGCAAAAAACAGTCTCGGCGTGGCGGAGAAAAAATTTCGCATCGTTTGCGGCGACCAGATGGCGCTCACGCCGCCGATGGGCTGGAACAGTTGGAACTGTTTCGCCGCCGAAGTTTCTGCCAAGCGCGTCAAGAGCGCGGCAGATGCGCTGGTGAAAAGCGGCCTCATCAACCACGGCTGGACTTACATCAATGTGGATGACTTCTGGGAGAATAATCGCGACTCCAAAGACCCGACGCTGCGTGGTGAGTTTCGCGATGCCAAAGGTAACATCGTGCCGAACGTGCGGTTCCCGGACATGAAAGGTCTGGCGGATTACGTCCACGGCCTCGGTTTAAAAATCGGTTTGTATTCCTCGCCTGGCCCGTGGACGTGCGGCGGTTGCACGGCCAGTTTTCAACACGAGCAACAGGACGCGCAGATTTACGCGGCGTGGGGTTTTGATTATTTGAAATACGACTGGTGCAGCTACGGCAGCATCGCGGATGGAAAATCAGCGACGGATAAAAACATCCCGTCGTGGTCGGAAGGCAAGGGCAAGACGGATGTGGAGGTGGCGGTTTATCCGTATCGGCTGATGGGAAAATTTTTGCGCGAGCAGAAGCGCGACATCGTTTTCAGCCTTTGCCAATACGGCATGAGCGACGTTTGGAATTGGGGTGATGCGGTGAACGGCAATTGCTGGCGCACGACGGGCGACATCACGGACACCTGGAAGAGCATGAGCGGAATCGGTTTCAAGCAGGACAAGGCGGCGCCGTTTTCCAAGCCGGGCAACTGGAACGATCCGGATATGCTCATCGTCGGCGAAGTCGGCTGGGGTCACACGCATCCCACGCGCCTGACGGTGGACGAGCAATACACGCACATCAGCCTTTGGTGCCTGCTCGCGTCGCCGCTGCTCATCGGCTGCGACATGGAAAAGTTTGATGCCTTCACGCTGAACCTGTTGAGCAACGACGAAGTGTTGGCGGTGGATCAGGATGAACTCGGCAAAGGTGCGTTGTGTGTCATCAAGGACGGCGACGTGCGCGTCTATGAAAAAGAATTGGCTGATGGCAGTCGTGCCGTGGGTTTTTTCAACCTCGGTGTGAAGCCGGCGGAATTGTCATTCAATGAATTCGCCAAGCTCGGTTTGACCGGCAAACAAACGGTGCGTGATTTGTGGCGGCAAAAAAATGTGGCGACGGTGGCGACGGCGAAAGAAACATTGCCGCTGAACATTCCCGGTCACGGCGTGGTGTTCTATAAATTTATGGCGGTGAAGTAGCCAGGTGGACAAAGTCGCGCTGCGACTCTGTCTGCCTGTGCAGCAGGCACTTTGTGGCGTGGAAAATTATGTGGTGCGCGAATAATTCCGTCGCCTGACGCTGCGCTCGGCGACGGCATGGGTCGCAGCGCGACCCATGCCACCCAATAATTTTCAATCCAACAACTCCGCGAGCCGCGTGTTCTGGCGTTTTAATTTCTCCAGCAGCCGGTCATAGCGGTGGATGTGCAGCACGGCGCGGGTGATGAGATAAATCCCCAGCACGACGAGCCCGAGGTTCAGCAGCACCAGCGGCACGAGCCAGTGCATGACTTCGTGGACTTCGTAAGACTTGGACGTGGCAATCAGCACACTCAAGACCGAGAGCGGAAAGGCAAACACGGCGATGCCCGTCCGCATGGCCGAGAGCGAGGTGCGCTTTTCCGCCAGCAACAACTGCACTTCGTTGAACGTCGCGGTGTCGAGTGTGACTTCCAGTTTGGCTTCGGGAATTATCATGAAATCATTTTACCGGCACGGAATTGGTGGCCGGCTCCGGTCCAGGACGGGATATTTTTCGCCGCCGTGATAATCCACTTTCGCCGTCGAATAAAAATCATCCCGCTGCACGAGCAGTTCGATGGGCGCAGAGTTGGTCGCGGCGGTCTTGATGGCATCGCGCAAAATTTTTGCCGACCAGCCGCGTCCGTTCACGGCCACGAGCTTGTTGCCTTGGATGATGCCCGCCTTGTCCGCCGGTGACGCTGGCAGCACGTCGCCGATGCCGCCGTCCGTGCCGAGCGTGAAGCCGAGGGAATAATTCACATCGGTCATCTTGCGCTGGCCTTCGCGCAGTTTCAGGAACGGCGAAACTTCGTTGGTGTAAGCCAGCCGCCAGCCGCCGTTTTCGATGCCACCGAGCGGTGCGTGCGGCGTGATGGCATAGACGCGTTCGTCAAAAAACTTTTTCCAGTCGCCGGGCGCAACTTCGTTCAATGTTTTCACCACGTCGTCGAACGAGTAGGGGACGACCTTGGGTGCGGTGCTTTCGCCGCCGTGAAATTTTTTACAGAAATCGTCGAGCGACTTTTTGCCTTTTGTTTGCAGGCGAATGCGCGTGTCGGCTTCCAGCCAGATCAAATCGCCTTCGGGATAAAAATCCACGCCGCGCCGCCGGTTCACGCCGGCGCCGGGCGAATTGTAAAGCATCTGCGCGGACACGGTCGTGTCGGCGAGCGAACGCCATTGGCGTCCGCTGCGATGGTCGAGCATCGCAGCGTTGTGCGCGATGATGCCGCAGAAATCTTCATTCGTCGTCAGCCCGCTGCGCGCGGCGAGGACTTTGCCGTAGTAATCCGTCAGGCCTTCATAGACCCAGAGCAATTCATCGTGCATCGGCTGTTGGTAATCCGGTGTGGCCAGCCCGGCGGGGCGGCGAAATTTTCCATTCCACGAATGGGTCATTTCGTGCGGCAAAAGTTCCGCGCCCAATTTTCGCGCGTCGGCATCCGTCAGAAAATTTTCGGACGTGCGGTTGTCGCTCGACTCGTGATGCTCCAGTCCGAAGTGTTCAACATGGTCGCTCGCCGTCAGCAGGAAATGATACTCGCGGTAATGATGCGCGCCGAACAGCGCGTTCGCTTCGTGAACGAGATGCGTGAAGTGGCGCGTGTCTTCCGGTTTAATTTCCAACGCCTCGGCGCTATCAGCGGCGAGGTGCAGGAAGTGCGGCGGATTTTCTTTGGGTGTCAGATCGAGCGTGCGAAAAAATTCCCCGGCGATGACTGGAGAATCGAACAAGGTTTCCAGCTGGGCCGGCAGAAATTCAATTTTTCCGTTAGGATTTCTCGTCGAGGTTCCGATGGGCAACGCCGTGCCGAACTTCCAGCCGTCCGGTAGTTTTAAAGTCGTGATAAAAGAAATTTTCAGCGACTCGGTGGTCTTGGGATAAAGCAACAGTTGGTTCCAACTCAAGTCGAGCAAGTGCGGCGTGGACGAACCGCCGGATGAATACGAGCCGTCGCCCGCCGACGGTAAAAAGTCGAAGGCCACGTCCACCGCGTCCGCGTTGGCTGGCACGGTGAGATGGAAGGTGAACATATCTTCCGCATCGCGCTGCCAGTCGAGCGGTTTTCCGTTCGCGGAAAATTTCAAGCCGGTGACATTGTTGACCGGCCCGCTGGGCGCGTGTTCGCCGGGAATCCACTTGGGATAAAACAGGGTGAGCGCGCCGGGCGCTGCCGGGATGTGCAGCCGCGTGTGTAGCAGGTTGCGCGGGGCATCGGTGGCATCCACTTCGAGTTGGATGGGCAAAATTTCCGCGCAGGCGGGCAGGGCGACCAGCAGCATGATCGCCACCGGCCCGAGGAACAATCCACGTTTGTTTTCCATGCCGACACGATGGGAGAAATCAGCGGTGAAGGGAATGAGAAATTTCTGCTGCCGCGCTTGGCTAAAGAAAATTTGCGGGTGGCCGCTTCGCCGAATCCATTTTCATTCACCGCGCCTTTCTGTTTTATTCATCGCATGGATGCCGTTTTGCCGCCGCTCACTGCCAGCACGCTTTACCTCGTGGCCACACCGATTGGGAATCTCGAGGACATCACGCTGCGCGCGCTGCGCGTGTTGCGCGAATGCGATGTGGTCGCCGCCGAGGACACGCGGCACTCCGGGCAACTGCTGAAACATTTTGGCATCAGCAAACCGCTCTTGAGTTATTTCCAGTTCAACGAGGCCAAGCGCAGCGAGGAAATCATTGAGCGTCTCCGGCGCGGCGAGAAAGTCGCGCTGGTCACGGACGCGGGCAGTCCTGGCATCAGCGATCCCGGTGAACGTGTGGTGAAGGCCGCCATCGCTGCCGGTTTTCGCGTGGAAGCGGTGGTCGGTGCTTGCGCACTGGTTGGCGCGCTCACGGCGAGCGGCTTGCCGACGGAGGAATTTTATTTCGCCGGCTTTCTCCCGCACAAATCCGGGCAGCGCCGGAACAAGTTGGAATCGCTCAAGGCCGTTCCCGGCACTTTGGTTTTCTATGAATCGCCGTATCGCATCGAAAAACTGCTGGGCGAGCTGAAAGAAGTTTATCCCGAACGCGACGTGGTGCTGGCGCGGGAGCTAACGAAAAAGTTTGAGGAATTCCTGCGCGGCAAACCGGCGGCGTTGCTGGAAATCGCGCAGAAACGGAGTTTGAAGGGCGAGTTCGTCGTATTAGTGTCCGCAGCGTGATTTCAGCTAGATTTTCCGCTGACTTATCTGCCGACAGGTGTTATCTTCTCGCGAATCTCGCTGTGCAACACCGCTGCATCCAATCTCCGGTTCTCGTTGGTTTGCTGATTCTTTCACTCTCGATGTCGGTCGCGCCTGCCGCGCAAAAACGTCTTGCAGCTGGTCATGTCCCGCCCGCAGTTGCGCAGGGAAAGGTCGCGCCGCTCAACCGGCTCAGCGCCACGAATGAATTGCGCCTCGCCCTCGCTTTGCCGTTGCGCGATGCCGCCGGACTCACAAACTTCCTCCGCGACCTCTACGACCCGGCCAGCCCGCAGTTTCGTCATTACCTGACACCCGCCGAATTCACCGCGCGTTTCGGTCCGACCCCGGCGGATTACACCGCCGTGCTGCGCTTCGCCAAAACGAACGGCCTGACGGTGAAGGCCACGCATCCCAACCGACTGCTAGTAGATGTGACGGGAAAAGTTTCCGATGTGGAACGCGCGTTTCATCTGCGGATGAATTCTTTCAAGCATCCGAAAGAAAAAAGAAATTTCTTCGCGCCGGACGCCGAGCCGACGGTGGACGCGACGCTGCCGGTGTTTCACATCAGCGGGCTGGATAATTATTCATTGCCGCATCCAAATGTTTCGCTGCGGCAAAATTTATTGGCGGCGAACGCCTCGCCGCGCGGCGGCTCCGGGCCGGGCGGCAGTTTTGCAGGGAATGATTTCCGCAAAGCCTACGCCAGCAGCACGGCGTTGACCGGTGCAGGGCAGAACGTAGGGCTGTTGCAGTTCGATGGATTTTATCCGGCGGACATCACGAACTACGCGACTGCCATCGGCCTGACGAACGTGCCGCCGCTCGTGGTCGTGCCGGTGGACGGCGGCGTGGCGATGCCCGGTGGCGGCAGCATCGAAGTGTCGCTGGACATCGAGATGGTGCTGGCGATGGCCCCGGGCGTGTCGAACATTTTCATTTACGAAGCGCCGAATCCGAGTCCGTGGGTGGATTTGTTGAGCCAGATGGCGAATGACAATGTGGCGAAATCATTGAGCTGCTCGTGGGGCGGCGGCGGGCCGGATCCGGCGGCGGAAATTATTTTTCAACAGATGGCGGCGCAGGGGCAAAGTTTTTTCAACGCGTCCGGTGACTCGGCGGCGTTCGTCGGGGCAATTACGTTTCCATCCGAAAGTCCGAACATCACGCAGGTCGGCGGCACGACGCTAACGACGGATGGCAGCGGCAATTACGTTTCGGAAATCGCGTGGAATTGGGGCGGCGGGCAGGGGAGCAGCGGCGGCATCAGCACGAGCTACACCATTCCGGCTTGGCAACTTGGTCTCGCGGCGGCTACGAACCACGCCTCGGCCACGTTGCGCAACATTCCTGACGTGGCGCTCACGGCGGACTTGCTGACAGCGGGCGCGCTCAACGGCACGAACACCGTCGTGACGATGCCGGCGAACACGCTGGACTACGGCGTGACTTACGAAGGCCGCTTGCTGTTTGTGAAACGCACGGCGCTCGCGCTGACGAATTATCCCGGCGCGTCTGGCGTGGCCGCGTAT
>JBEEMY010000251.1:0-4347 GCA_041192415.1 Verrucomicrobiota bacterium
GTGATTTGCGTCACAACGGGATTCGCCACCGCGTTCGTGCCGCGCTTGCCGCTGTTCGGCGCGATAGAAGAAATCCCCGAAGCTGCCGTGCCGCTGCCCGTTGTGCCGGTCACCGGATCAAACGCCGCTATCGCGGTGCGGCCGGCACGGTAAAAACGTTTGTCCAGTGCGCCAACGTTGTCGAGATACGACGAGGCCGGGCCGTTGGTCGTGTAGGTGTTGATGGTGAGGCCGCCCGCCAATGAAGTCCACGAAGTCAGGTTGGTGGAGCCTTCAATCTGGTAAGTGCCGCCGTCAATGCCCGTCCATTTCAAGGAGACAAATCCGCCATTGAGATAACTGGCCGAACTCATCTTGCTCACCATGTTCGTGCCGCCGAGAAAATTCGTCGTCACCGTCTCGGCGATGTTCGTCACCGTGCCACCGGTGGGATTGCCGTAAAAATAATACGGCATATTGTAAGGGAACGTCGGCGTGCCGTTGCTCGTGATGCAGATGAAATACGCATAAGTGCCTTTTGGAAATTCCGGCGTCACACAGAAACGCACGTTGTATTCGTTGAGGTCAAAGTCCACGCCGAGTTTATTTGTCTGGCCAGTGTTTGGATTCACGAGGTCGCCGAGATACGCGTTGTCTTGATTGTAACGGCCGAGCGGATACGTCGAAGAAATGGCCGGCCCGCTCGCGGCGGTGTTGCCGTTGTTGCGGAGCATCCACGCGGGCAACGTGGCGCGCGCGGTGTTCGTCAGATTGTCCGTGCCATTGTTGCCGTCGCGCAAAACAAAGCCGGAAACCATCCGGCGCACACTGCTGTTCGCATTCGTCGCGGTGGAATAAGCGTAAGGCCCGTAGATCGGATAACCATCGCGCGCCCAGCCCAGCACCGGCGAATGTTTCAGGTTCAGGTTCGTGACGTTCTCGACGTAAGTGTTCGTCGGGGTTTTCAGAATGTTGTCACCAAGTAAATACCGGAGCGCAATCGGATCGGCGTGGTTGTGGTAAGTGCCGGTGTTCTGTTGATGCGAATTTCCCACGTCGAACGTGATGGCTTCGTTGATATACGCATCGCGATGCCATTGCCCCGTGCCGGGACTGGCCTCACTGCCGCCGCTGTAAGAAAACCCGTCCGTCGGATCAAACACTGCCACGCCGTCCACAAAATATCCCACCGCCGCGTCCGCACCCGCCGTCGTGGTCTTCACTGCGGGCGGCGCGGTCAATGTCGTCGAGCGCGGAATGCGGTAGAGCACTTTTTGGTTGCACGGCCAGTTGATGAACAGGGTCGTGCGCGTGGCGTCGTTATACCACGGCCCCATCGTGTGACTGCCCAAACCGGTTGAGCGGAAATAAATCCAGTTCGTCGAAGAATAAATTTCCTGCACGCCGCAATACGCCGGGAGCGACTGCGTCTCGGCGGAATTGTTGTTCGTCCATGTCGTCACCGAAGTGCCCGCGTTGCGGGTGGTGGTGTTTGTCGTGATGCGCGCGTATTGACCCGAATACGCCGTGAGCCACGCGCTCGTCTGCGCGTCATTGGTGGCCGTGCTGGTGAACGTGACGGTAAACACGATGCTCTGCCCCGGCGCAGCCAAATCCGTCAATTGCATTTGCGCGCCGTCAGGAAACCGAAGTTGACCGGCGTAGCCCAGCGCGGCATTGGTCGTATCGAGTGCCTGCATAACTTCGTTGCCGTTGCCCAAGAAAACGCTGCTCGTTCCGGCGGCGGAAGTCCAGTTCACCGTGCCGGAACCATCGGATGGGCGGATGCCCAGCGCGGTGATGGCGAACTTGATCGAACTGGCCGCCACACCGCTCGACGAGGACACGAGCGACGCGGAGAAGTTCACGCCCGAGCCATTGATGAATCCGTTCTGGTTGTTGCCGCCCACGCGCGTGTCGCCATCGAGGCTTTGCAGCGAGGTCGGCGTGATGGTCGGCGAATACGCCGTCATCGTCACCGCGACAACCACGCTCTGCACCGAGTTGGGATCGGTGAACGTGTAGGTTTTCGTCGCATTCGTGGCGAGCGCGACGATGGAGTCATAGTTCGTCATCGTGGCGGCGTGCAAACTGGCCGGCAACGTTGCCATCAAAAACGCCAGTGCCAGCGCGGTTGAAACTGCGGTGCGTAAGAATGAATTTTTAATTTTCATGCTACGAACTTAAACCCGCCAAAATTAAGAACGGATTAACGACGCGATTTTCCAAAAAGTTTTTTCTTAACCTTTTCTTAATGTGGCTTTCGGCAGGCTCGCCTCCGCCATGAGAATTTTAATTGTCGAAGACGAGCGGGATTTGCTCCAGAGCATCGCCGTGGTGCTGCGCGACGAGGGCTACGCCGTGGACTCGGCAGCGGACGGCGAACTCGGCCTCTACCATGCGCTCAACTTCGATTACGACGCCATCATTCTCGACGTGATGCTCCCCAAGCTCGACGGCTGGGATCTGCTCAACCGCCTCCGCGAAAAAAAATCCACGCCCGTGCTCATGCTCACGGCGCGCGACCAGATCCGCGACCGCGTGCGCGGCCTCGACATCGGCGCGGATGATTACGTCGTGAAGCCGTTCGATTTCGAGGAACTCACCGCGCGCCTCCGCGCCATCATCCGCCGCCACGCGAGCAAGGCGAAAAACATTTTTGAAATCGGCGCACTGAAAATTGACACCGCGCTCCGGCTGGTTTCGCAGCAGGATGAAGCCATTGAACTCACGCCGCGCGAATACCGCGTGCTGGAATTTCTCGCCCTGCATCGCGGCAAAGTCATTTCTCGCGACCAGTTGTTCGAGCATCTGTCCGACGCGACCGAAGACAACGGCTCCAATCTGCTGGATGTTCACGTCTTCAACCTGCGTAAAAAACTTGGTGCGGAACTCATCACCACCCGGCGCGGCCACGGGTATTGCATCGAATGAACTTTAATTCCATCCAAGTCCGCATCCAGCTTTGGTATGGCTTGATTCTGCTCGCCGTGTTGCTCGGCCTTGGCTTCGCAGCCTATGAACTTGAGCGCGCCCGCGTTTTCCAACAGGCCGATTTGAAATTGCGCGAGCGCACCAAGCTACTGGCCAACACGCTCAACGGCCCGCCGCGCGATGACGGCGGAACGGATCCCAGCCAGCGGCCGGTGGTCGAGTGGCGGCCACCCAGCGCGGAAAATTTTCGCCTGCCACCGCGCGAACAGGCCATGTTCGGGAGCGAGTATTTCTTCCGCATCATTGGCGGCAACGGGCAGGAAATTGCTCACTCAGAAAACTTCACATCGGCAACCAATTCCGTGCGACTGGCAAAAATCCACACGCCCACCGGCGAAGAAATTTTGGTCGGCCATCAGATGGCGGCGGAACTAGCCGAGCTGCGGTTGCACATGCTCAAGCTCGCGGGCATCGGCGGCGTGATTTTATTTTTCGGCCTCGCCATCGGCGGTCGGCTCGTGTCGCGCGCCTTGCGCCCCATCGCGGAAATCAGTGCGGCAGCGGAAAAAATTTCCGGCGGCGATTTATCCCAACGCATCAACGCCGTTGAAACCAAAAGCGAATTGGGGCGGCTCGCGACGGTTTTGAATTCCACCTTCACGCGACTGGACGCAGCGTTCACCTTGCAAAAAAGATTTGCCGCCGATGCCGCGCATGAATTGCGAACACCCGTTTCCGTGCTGATCGCGCAGACCGCCGCCGCGCTGAACCGTAAACGCAGCTATGAGGAAAACCTGGCGACCATCGAGGCCTGCCACCGCGCGTCGCAGCGGATGCGGCAACTCATCACGTCGCTGCTGCAACTCGCGCGGCTGGATGCCGGGCAGGAAAATGTGCGGCGCACGAAGTTTGATTTGTTGCCCGTTGCCAGCGAGTGCCTCGAACTCGTGAAGCCGCTCGCCGAGGAACGCGGAGTAAAAATTATTCTGACCGCCGCCAATACGCCTATCGCTGGCGACCCCGAGCAAATTCATCAAGTCATCACCAACCTCGTGACGAATGCCATTCAATACAACCGCCTCGGCGGTGAGGTGTGGGTGAATATTTTTGCGGAGAAGCAAAGCGCCGTCTTGCAAGTTGCCGATACCGGCATTGGTATTTCCCCGGCGGATTTGCCGCGCATCTTCGAGCGTTTCTATCGCGCCGAAGAATCACGCACCTCCGGCAACGCGGGACTGGGGCTTTCCATCTGCAAGGCAATCATCGAAGTGCACGGCGGAACGATTGAAGTTTCGTCCAAAGAAAATGCCGGGGCAACGTTTACGGTTCGTTTGCCGCTGCAAGCGTAGCGTCAGGCAGACGCTACCTCACTGCGCCTGCACGCGATAAAAATTTTGCACCGCCGCCGCGTTCGTGTCCGTCAACGTCACGCTG
>JBEEMY010000252.1:0-4315 GCA_041192415.1 Verrucomicrobiota bacterium
GCGGCTCGTTCACGGAATACTACGCGATGGATTTTGCCGATGACGTGGTGCTGATGGGGCACGACGGGCCGGGGCACATCGCGATTGCGGAAGGCAAAACGAAAGTGCGTCCGCTCAAAGTATTTCACGGCAAAGTGGGCCGGGGACTCTCGGTGGAAATGTCCGTGAAGCACGGCCCGGTGACATTGCTTTCGGTCGTGGAAATGAAAGACGGCAAATTAAAACTGCTCGTGGCGGAAGGTGAATCCGTGCCTGGCCCGATTCTGGAGATTGGAAATACCAACAGCCGTTATCGCTTTTCCATTGGCGCGCGGAAATTTGTGACCGACTGGAACGCACACGCTCCGGCGCATCATTGCGCGGTCGGCGTGGGCCACATCGCGCACAAGATTGAAAAGCTCGGAAAACTGCTGGGAGTCGAGGTGGCAAAAGTATGTTGAAATCTATTTTAATTCTCACGTTGGCCACACTGTTGGTGATTTCCGGTCGCGCAGCGGAAGCTGATTTTCACCGCACAATCCTCCCCGCCATTCCCGCCACGCGCCCCGTGGACACCAACGTGATGCAGCAGATTTACGACGAGGTGAAGACGCCATTCAAATATGGCGTGGTGCTGCGCGGCGAAAGCACGAACGTGCTCGTGGATTGCCCCAGCATTTTCCGCAGCGGCAAGCATTGGTTCATGATGTATGTCGCCATCACGAACAAGGTTGGCTACCAAACTTTTCTGGCGAAGAGCGATGATCTGCTGCACTGGGAGAAGCTGGGAAAAATTCTTTCGTTCACACCCACAAACCAGTGGGACGCGTGGCAGGCGGACGGGGGAATCGCTTTGTGTGATTATCGCTGGGACGGCACGCACGAACTGGAAAAATTCGACGGCAAATACTGGCTCACCTACATCGGCGGCGCAAAGCAGGGTTACGAGACCGACCCGCTTTCGCTCGGCGTGGCGTGGACGAAATCGCCGACGAAAATTCGCGAGTGGAACCGGCTCGCAGAAAATCCCGTGCTCGCGCCCAAGCAGCCAGACGCCCGCGAGTTTGAAACCAAGACGCTCTACAAAAGCCAGATCATCCACGACGAGGCGCAGTCACTCGGCTGGCCGTTCGTGATGTTCTACAACGCAAAATATAAAAACGGCTATGAACAGATCGGCATGGCCGTTTCCAGCGATCTGAAAAATTGGAGCCGCTACGGAACCAATTCCGTCATCGTCAACGGCGAGGCCAAGAAAAACGGCCTCAGCGGCGATCCGCAGATTGTAAAACTCGGCGACGTGTGGGTGATGTTTTATTTTGGCGCGGGCTGGCAGCCGCACGCGTTCGACACGTTCGCTTGCTCCTACGATTTGGTTCACTGGACGAAATGGGAAGGCGCAAACCTCATCGAGCCGAGCGAGCCGTGGGACAAAACCTACGCGCACAAACCGTGGATCGTGAAATGGAACGGCGTGGTCTATCACTTCTACTGCGCCGTCGGCGAGGAAGGCCGCGTCATCGCGGTGGCTACGTCGAAGGATTTGAAAGCGTCAGCGCAGCGCTGACCGGCGTCACTTCTTTTTCTTGGCCGCATCCGCTGCGCGCCAGAGATACCACGCCGCCGTCGTGCCATGCGGCCGCCAGCGTTGGCCAAACTTCAGCAATGCTTTCGGTTTTGGCATCTCCCGTTTTTTGTAGGCGATGCGAAAGCCGTTGCGCACGCCAAAATCGTCCGCCGGCAAAACATCTTCGCGGCCAAGCTGGAAAATCAAAAGCATCTCCACCGTCCAGCGCCCCACGCCGCGCGCCTCGGTCAAGCGCTCGATGATTTCCTCGTCGCTCATCTTTCCAATTTTCCGCGCCGACGGAATCGTCCCATCCAAAGTCTTCGCGGCGATGTCGCGGATGGCGGCAATTTTTGCGTAGGAAAATCCGCAGGCGCGAATCTGCTCGTCTGTGACCTTCGCCAAATCCTCCGGCTTGGGAAATTTCCGTTTCGGAAACAGCTTGATGAACCGCGTGAGAATCGTGTTCGCCGCCGTGCCGTTCAGTTGCTGGTGCGCCACTGCTTGCACGAGTGATTGAAACGGCGAGCGCGACGGTTCGTGCTCCAGTTTGCACGCGCCGACTTCACGGATGAGTTTCCGCATCACCGGGTCAACGGCGGAGAGATGTTTGATGGCGGCGGCGTTCACACGAGTGATTTCACCACTTCTTCAATTTTGGAAATTCCTTCGCCCGCTTCCTGCGGTTTCAGATTCAGCGACGGCAGCAGCCGGACGATTTGCGTTCCTGCTGGAATGGTCAGCACGCCCGCCGCGTGCAGGCGGTTGACGAATTGAATCGCGGGCGTCTTGTCGCTGGCGGCGAACGCCGGAATTTTTTCCGCAAGTTCCAGGCCGAGCATGAAGCCGATGCCCCGCGAGCGTTTGACGACGCTCGGATAATCCGTTGCCAGCCGGTCCAGTTCGCTTTGCATCCATGCGCCGAGCTTGCGCGCCGACTCCGCGAGCTTTTCCGTTTCGATGACTTCCAGAATGCGCAACGCCACCGCGCAGGCGAGCGGCGTGCCGCCGAACGTGGAGCCGTGCGTGCCTGCGCCGAGCAAATCCTGAAACGGTTCGCGCAACCAGAACGCGCCGATGGGAAAGCCGCCGCCAAGCGACTTGGCCATGGAAAGGCCGTCGGGCAGAAATTTTTCACCACCGGGAACGCCTTCGAGAATCCGTTGAAAGCTCTGGAACTTTCCCGTGCGGAAATGTCCGCACTGCACGCCATCCATGAGCAGCAAAAGTTTTTTCTCGTCGCACAACGCACGCAAGCCGAGCAGATACTCTGGTGTCGCAGGCGTGACGCCGCCCTCGCCTTGCACGCCTTCGATCATGATGGCGACGGTCGCAGGCGAAATCGCGGCGCGCATCGCGGCGAGGTCGTTGTAGGGAATATGCCGGAAGCCCGGCATGATCGGCTCGAAACCTTTTTTAACCTTGTCCTGACCGGTCGCGGCGATGCCGGCCATCGTGCGACCGTGAAAGGAATTCACCGCCGTGAGAATTTCAAACCGGCCTTCGTCGTGGCCAAACTTGCGCGCGACTTTGAATAGGCCTTCGTTCGCCTCCGCGCCGCTGTTGCTGAAAAAAACTTTTCCGGCGCCGATGCGTTTGACGATTTCAGCGGCAAGTTTTCCCTGCGGCTCGGTGAAATAAAGGTTCGAGACATGGATGAGTTTCTTCGACTGCTCGACGAGCGCCTCGGTAATGGCCGGATGCGCGTGGCCGAGGCAGCAGACGGCGATGCCGCTGCCGAGGTCGAGATAGCGTTTGCCCGCGACATCAAAAACGTAGCTGCCCGCGCCATGGCTCAATACGAGTTCAAAACGTCCGTAGCTGGGCACGACATTCTTCGTGAACAGTTCGCGGATGGACTCGTAGTCGTTGCGCACAATGGCGGGCGGCGCGGGGACAATTTCTTTCATCGGGGGATTAGTTAAGGGCGTAGCGCGGCAAATGCAAAAAAAATCAGCGACAAATTTATTGCGCGGGCGCGCTGGAATGGGTCGAGACTTTCCAGTCCTTGAAAATTTCCGCGACGGGTGGCCAGTCGGCGACGGTCTCCGGCTTGCCTGCGCTCCACGTCGTGGCGAGGTAGCCGACGACGCGGGGATTGTTCGCGCGTTGTGACTTAGTGAAATCGCTCAAGGTTTTGCAGGCTTCCAGCGGGCGGAATCCAGAAGGCCACACGCGGAAACCTTTCGCCAAAAAATATGGCGCGGAGGGATAAATCTTTTTCTCACCGTAATGCCAGTCGCAGATGACGATGTTCGTGGGAATCAGATCAATCGCGCCCGCCGTGCCGATGCGCGACGCTTCCCATTTTGAGTAGCCCATCGTCGCCGCATCGAGCAAGCGGTCGCCCCACATGAACATCTCCAACTTCTTTTCACCAACGATGTGCGCGTGAAATTCATTCACAACTTTTGCCAGCAGCTTCGCCGGGTCTTGACCTTTGCAGCGCGGGCAATTGTCGGAGCCGAGGTTGAAAATTTCGTCCATGCCGACGTGAAACGCATCCGCATCAAACGCCTCGGCGATTTCGTCAACCAGATCAAAGACGATGGGATTGATGCGCGCGTCGTTTGGACACCAGTTCTTCAAGTAATCGGTTTTGAGGTCAGGATTCGCCGGCGAAGGCTCGGTGAATTCAGGATACGTTGCCAGCAGCGGTAGCACAGATTTTTTCAACGACTGATGACCGAGGCAATCAAGTTCAGGGATCAGCCGCACGCCGCTCGTGCGCGCGACGGCGGCGAGATTTTTGGCGGCGGCGCGCGAAAC
>JBEEMY010000253.1:0-4292 GCA_041192415.1 Verrucomicrobiota bacterium
GACGTGAGTAATCATCGTCCTCAAACATCCCAACTTCAAACTGTTCGTCGAGCGCACCGACTTGCTGGAAAACGTCGCGGCGCATGGCTACGCAGAACATCGCGAGCATGGGAATCTCGCTTGGAGCGCGGAGCATCGCTCCGCGTGAATCCGGCAACGAACTCGCGGAGCGATGCGCCGCGCTCCGGGCGGCGGTGAATTTTTCCAGCTCGGCGAAGGTGCGATACGGCGCGTCAATCTGCGCCTCGTTGCAGGTGCGGTTCGTCACCGGGCCGACGAGACCGACCTCTGGGTTTTGCAAATGCGCGAGCAGGCCGTCGCGCCATCCGGCCAGGACGAGCGTGTCGTTGTTGATCAGTATCAGCACGTCGCCGGTGGCGAGCTGCAACGCCTGGTTGTTGGCGGGCGCAAAGCCGAGGTTTTGGGGGTTGAAAATATTTTTGACGAACGAATTTTTCTGCGCGAGGTCGCGAAGGAATTCCACCGTGCCGTCGGTGGAAGCATTGTCCACCAGGAGCAGTTCATCGCCATCGCGCCAGTCAGCGAGCAGCGTGGTGAGGCAAAGTTTCGTGTAAGCAAGGCCGTTGTGCGTGACGAGGATGATGGAAGCGCGGCTCGTGATGCGTGATGCGTGATGCGTGACCACGGGCAACGGCAGTGCGAGTGCGGTTTGAATCGTTTGCTCCGGCAGGCGCGTGGGCCAGCGGGAAATTGGCGTGAGGATGAGTGATGCGGGGAGCGCGGAGCATTGCTCCGCGAGTTTATTTTCAGAATCGCGCGGAGCGATGCTCCGCGCTCCGAGACCAAGCTCACTCAAGATTTTTCCGAGGACGACTTCGTGTGAGAAAAATTCGCGGGCAACTTCGCGTGCGGCGCGGCGGTGTTTTTTATAATCGCCGTTGATGGCTTCGACGGCGGCGCACAATTCGTCCATGTTTGAAAAAGCAAACAGGCCGTTGCCAGTTCGGAAGATGTTGGTGAAGCCGGTTTCCTGCGTGATGACCGGACGCCCGGCAGCGAGATACGTCACGGCGCGGTCGCTGAACCAGCCGCTGCGCAGGCGGATGTTTTGCTCTTTCGCGACGGTGAACTCGCCGCGCGAACTGCCGATGTAATCACGATATGAGTTGAGGTCTTGCGAAACGCCGAGGCCGGGGCGGACGCGCCAGCCGTGTTGTTCCAAAGTTTTTTGGTCGTCGTCGTGGTAGCTAGAGAGCGCGAGTTCAAACGGCTGCGCCGGAAATTTCTGCGGCAGCGAAATGAATTTGTGGAACTCAAAATGTTTGCTCCAGCGCAACGTCTCGCCGTTGAACTGGACTTCGCGCCACGGCTGCCGCCAGTTGCCAATGGTGGTGAAGGCGTCGCCGCCGCCGTGGCCGTGCGACTCCCAAAATTCCATCACGACGGGCTGGCGCGTGGGGATGAATTTGAACAGCGTGGGCTTCGGCACAAGACAGTCGGGCGCACCGAGGTTTTCGCCGAACGTGAAAAACGCACAGTGGGGCTTGAGGTATTCGAGTGCTTCTTTTTTGCCGTTGAAAATTTCAATCTGCAAATCCACCGGATCAGTTTCCAAAAACACGAGGCGGTTGGTGGCGGTCAATTTCTCGGTGGGCAGATGGCTGCCGTGGAGGTTGATGATGAGGGCGGCCTCGCGGTAAAGATTTTTGAGCTGCGATTCGGTCAGACCGAAATAGCGTGAGTCGTAGATGGCGTGGTAGGCCCAGCTATTTTGCAGGCCGAAGCGCGCCATGATGCCGGCGATGTATTCGGCGGCACGCGCCGGGCCGTCGTCCTTGTCGTCGCGCATCAGCTTGCTAGGCGTGCAGCCGTGGGCTTCGACGTAAAAAACGTCGCAGCCAAGTTTTTGTAAGCCGATCAGATAATGCACCGTCTGCCACGCCACGCCCGCGACGGGGAAGTGGCTCAAGAAGCCGAGCAAAATAATTTTCGGTTTGCTCGCAAGGTTCATACCGATTGCGCCGTGGCGGTGGCGAGTTTGCTTTGGCGGACGGCGGCGATTTGCGCGTCGTAGAGTTGTTTGTAGAGGCCGTTTGCGGCGATGAGTTCAGCTTGCGTGCCGTGTTCGACGAGTTCGCCGTGGTTGATGACGAGGACTTGGTCGGCGTGCTTCAAGGTGGAGAGCCGATGCGCAATCATGAACGTGGTGCGGCCAATCATGAGGCGTTCGAGCGCTTCGAGAATCACGGCTTCGGTTTTGGAATCCACGGAGGAAGTCGGCTCGTCGAGAATGAGAATCGGCGCGTCTTTCAAAAATGCGCGGGCGACGGAAATGCGCTGGCGTTCGCCGCCGGAAATCTGCGCGCCGCGTTCGCCGAGTTCCGTGTCGTATTTTTGCGGCAGGCGTTCGATGAAGTCGTGGGCGTTCGCAGCTTTTGCGGCGGCGATGACTTCGGCATCCGTAGCTTCGATGCGTCCGTAGCGGATGTTTTCTTTGATGCTGCCGGAAAACAGCAGCGGCTCTTGCAGCACGATGCTAATCTGCGCACGTAACGATTTGAGCGTGAGCTCGCGGAGGTTCACACCATCGAGCGAGATGTTGCCAGCTTTGGTGTCATAAAAGCGCGGGAGCAAGCTGACGAGTGTGCTTTTCCCCGCGCCGGTCGGCCCGACGATGCCGATGACCTGGCCGGGCTTGGCCGCGAAGGAAATTTTTTTCAATGTGTCCACGCGGCCGGTGTAGCTGAAATCCACGTTCTCAAACCGCACGCCGCCGTGTGTCCGAGAAATGTTTTTCGCGCCGGGCGCGTCTTGGATGTCCGGCTGAACGTCGAGAAATTCAAAAGTATTTTTCAGGCTGATGAAACGATCCTGCAACGAGCCGATGGTGAAACTGATCTGCTCCAGCGGACGATAGACGGCGGCGATGTAGGCGATGATGACGGTAAGTTCGCCGATGGTGAACGCGCCGGGCGGCCAGCCGCTTTCTTTGGCGCGAAGCACGTCATACGCACCGAGGCCAAGCACGAGTGCGGCGCCGACGGCGGTGATGAAATTCACGACGAGCGAGAAAATAGTCTGGCGCACGGTGACTTTCACGCGCTCCTTCACGGCGAGCGAAGTCTGGTCGCGGAAACGTTTATGCTCCCGGTCTTCGCGCCCGAACGCGACGATGACGCGCATCATCGCGAACGCCTCGTGGATGATGGAAAGCGATTCCGCCTCCAGCGTGCGGACGCGCTGGAGCTTGTCCTGGATGTGCGTGGCGTAGTAGCCGACGGAGTAATACAAAAATGGCACGACACTCAACGCGGCGAGCGCGAGCAGGGGATTCAGGTGATACGTCACCCAAAACATTCCGACCAATGTCAGCGCGGCTTCAACTAACATCGGAATGGTCATCACGAGGCCGGCGGGGGCGTCGCCCTGGCTGTTGATGAGGTAAATTAAACCGCCGCTGCGCCGCTGGTCGTGGAACGCGAGCGACATTTTTTGCGAGTGCAAAAACATTTCGCTGCGGAAATCGAGCGTGATGTGCTGGTCAATCTTGGTGTTGACGAAATTACTCGCGACATGGAGCGCGTCCAAAATCAGCAGCAGCACTAGGCCAGAAACGACGGCGAAGATAATGAGCGAGCCGGGATTGCCGGCGATGTTGGCGGGAATCCAACCGAGCCACGCCGGTAGCGGCCGGGAGCCGAGCGCGTTGTCAATGACCACGGCCAGCGGCCACGGTGTCGCCAGCGTGACGATGGCGGTGAGCGCGGTCAGCACGGCAGAAATCACGGCGAGCGTCCGGTGTGGTCGCAGATACCGCAGCGTGCGCGTCACATATTTTAGCGGAATGGTGCTGTTCATTTTTTTAACCGCGCCGAGGTTGCGCCGGGAACCGCCCCGGCTTCAATCTGCCGTTTCAAATCTGCCAGCGTGCCGCGCACGAGTGCCATGGCGGCGGCGCTCTCAACAATCATCGCCACGAAAGCGATCAATCCGATGATACCAAAAACCAGCACGGCAATCCGAGCGTGATCGAGTGCTGCGCCGAGTGTGAGCAATGCGGCTACGCCGCAGATGAGCAGCGAGGCGAACGGCCAGTGTGGCCACGCTTTGAAGCGGACGAATTGTTTTCCGCCGCCATGTTCCTCGGTCATCATGCGCAACCGCACGCCACCCAGCACGCCGCCGCGCACTTCCAGATCCCAGCGGTCATAGTCGCCGCCGCGAAACACCCCGGCGCCACTTTCCTGCAAAGGCGTCTCCACTTCCGCCAGCCAGTCGGTGGCCGCGCCCCACGCTTCGCTCCATACGGGAATTTCACCGGGAACGGGCAG
>JBEEMY010000254.1:0-4285 GCA_041192415.1 Verrucomicrobiota bacterium
GAACTGGCGGATTTACTGGAGCAGCACGAGCAACAAGGTCTATTCCGTTTTACGAACGACTGCCCTGCCAAGTTTTTCTGTGGCGCTAACCAACCTGATCGCAACGCCGCCGACAAACTCGTGGCTGGATACCAACGCCGGAAGTTCAACGCTGTTCTACCGCGCACAGTTAAATTGATTGAGACAGAATAAACCGAATTTTGCAGAATTAAATTCTGTCCATTCGGTCTAAAGTTTTTTGCCCGCTTTCAACGCACCCATTTCACCTCGTTTGGCGGACGAAAATTTTTCAACTGCACCAGCATTTGTTCCGCATCATCCGCCACCAGCACCAGCTCGCGATGCGCCGGGCGGATGAAGCCCTCCTCCCGCGTGTGATCGAGAAAATTCAACAGCGGCGCATAAAATCCCGCGATGTTCAGCAGGCCGAACGGCTTTCCGTGCCAGCCAAGTTGACTCCACGCCAGCACCTCGAAAAATTCCTCGAACGTCCCGTAGCCGCCGGGCAGCGCGATGAAGCCATCCGCCAAATCCGCCATCATCGCCTTGCGCTCGTGCATATCCTTGACGATGCGCAGATCCGGCAGGCCGTGATGGATGATCTCGCGCATATTCAGCTTTTCAGGAATCACGCCGATGACGTGTCCGCCGTGGACGAGCGCCGCATCCGCCACGATGCCCATCAAGCCCACGCTGCCACCGCCATAGACGAGTTCAATTTTTTCGCGCGCGAGCAACGCGCCGAGCGTCTGTGCCGCCGCCGCGTATTCCGGGCGCGTGCCCTTGTTGGAGCCACAATAGACTGCGATACGTTTCATGGCTGGCTCGCTCCTTTAACGGCAGCAATAAACGCCCGCACCTTCGCCGCGTCTTTTTTTCCGGGCGCGGATTCCACGCCGCTGGAAACATCCACGGCAAACGGTCGCACTTGTTTCACCGCGTCGGCCACATTTTCCGGCGTCAATCCGCCCGCGAGAAAAATCGGTTTGCCAAATTTCTGCGCGGCGAGTGCTAGATCCCAATTAAATTTTTCACCCGTGCCGCCGAGGCCGCTTTTGGAATACGCATCGAGCAGAAACGCGTTGGTCTGAAAATTCTCCAGCGCGTTCAAGGATTCCGCGTTTTGCACGCGGATCGCTTTCAGGCTCATCAATCCAAACTGTGTGCAGAATTCCGAAGTCTCATCGCCGTGAAATTGCAGCACGCTCAAGCCGCACTCGGCGATGGCGCGGGAGACGAGCGCTTCTTCGGGATTCACAAACACGCCAACTTTGAGCACGAACGGCGACACGGCGCGGGAAATCTCCGCCGCCGTCGCGAGCGAGATGTGGCGCGGACTTTTCTCGTAGAACATCAGGCCGATCATGTCCGCCCCCGCTTCGGCGGCGGCGACGGCATCGGCCACGCTGGTGAGGCCGCAGATTTTTACTTTGGTGGTCATCTGTTAATTCAGCTTCCGAGTTTAACCGCAAAGAACGCAAAGAGCGCAAAGAAAAAAGTGGCGGGGTAGTTTGGTGGGGCGAGCGCCCCACCCGCTTTTGCCAAAGGATAACACCAGCAAAGAAAAATGCGGCTAACCCGGTTTTTCTTCCGCTCTTTGCGTTCTTTGCGGTTAATTTTTTGCCGATGCCACTACGGCTGCACCTGCACGCGGAAAAATTGCGCGCGGTTCGCGTTCGTGCCAGTGAAGTTCATCGTCGCACTGTTCGTCGCCTGTATCCACGGCGTGACGGGCGTCCAGGCTATGAGGTTTGTGGAGGCGTGGACTTGATACAATCGGTTGGTGACCACCGGCCATTGCATTTGCACGCGGTTATTCGAGTTCGTCATTTTTTCGCTGGTGAAATACAAACGCGACGCGGCGTTCGTCGGATTTGTTCCCGCAATAAATTCTGCGGAGTCGCTCATGCCGTCGTGATCGGTGTCAGTCTTGGCCGTGCGGTTGGTGGTGACGCCGTTGAAAAAATCGCGCTCCCAATTATCGGGAATGCCATTCGTGTTCACGTCAATGAAATCGTAAAGGCCGGTGAAGTTCAACGTGCCACCGGCGGCGAGCGTGTTCGTCTGGTCGGGTGGTGTTTGGTAATACGGCACGTCGCCGAAGGACACGAGATAATTTCCCGCCGCGAGATTGCTGATGGTGATAGCCGGCGCGACGCCCGACGCCACCGGCACTGGGCCGATGGGTGAGACTCCAAACAACGACCACGTTCCTTGTCCTAAATTTTTCGTGATGATTATTTTTCCACCCGCCGCCACGCCGGTGATGCTGATGTCGTCGAGCAACCAGCCTTTGATCGGATTACCAAACGACACGCCTTGATAATAAAAAACGACTTGGATGGTTTTGCCGATCCACGGCGTCAGATCCACGGTTTCATTTTGCCACGCACCAGCGACATCGGGCGCGAAGTCGGCGGCCACCGGCATACTGTTGGTGGGCGGCGCGCTCAAGTTGGTGCGGATGAAAACCGTGCCGTCCTCGGCGGGGAAGCCGAAGAAAAGTTCCGAAAAATCAAACGCGTCGCGGAAATTCAGCGTTGCGCTCGTCAGGCCAGAAAGGTCAATCGTCGGGGCACAAAGATAACTGCTGGCGACGAGCGCGGGCTGTTCGCCGGTGAGTGAGCAACCCCATGCGTTCGTGCCGGAGTAGGCGCTGGTGGCGAGCGTGCTATTCGGTTTGCCAATTCTCCAATTCACATCGGAACCGCTGTCGGCGAAGACCGTCCAATTATTTGAGCCAGCTTCAAGATTATCAAACCACGGCGGCGTGGGCGCTTTCAACGTGGTGAACGAATATAAATTTCCGCTGTTATCATCCACCGTCGTATTGCCTGCGGCGTCGCGGCTGACCACTTGGTAAAAATAAGTGCGGTTCGCGGCGAGACCGCTGACGGTGAGCGCGTGATTCGTCGTGAACTGACTCGAATAAGTGGTCTCGGCGGGCAACGGTTGTTCGCTGTATTGCACAGCGGAATCGGCTGGCTCGGAAGTGCGCCACGAGATGAGCGCATTCGCATAATCGGTGATCGCCGCGACTTGCGAAATCACCGGCGGCTGCGTGTCCACCGTGGCGGTCGCGACGACGTTGGTGTTATTTGACACGTCGAAGTTGGTGCAGACAATCGTGTCGCCGTGCTGCACGCGCAACTGGTTCGCGCCCGCCACGCCCGCCACGAGTGTGACGTAGCCTTTGAACAATCCCGGATGCGTCGTCTCGAACAGCGTGACCGCCGTGCGGTTCGTGCGCGAGCTGGCCGCGAACGTCGCCGTCGTCGTGCCCGCGCCAATCAAATCCGTGTCGCCAACTTCCACCGTTACAAGATCGTTCGTGGTGTAAGCCGTTCGGTCGAGCCGCACGATCGCCGCGCCGTTCACGCCGGGCGCGAGAAATTTAATGATATTTTTTAAGAGGGCGACAGCGTTGTTCGTCGCGGGGCCATTCGTCGGAACCGTGTCAAACGGGAACGACAGAAACACCACGCGACCCGGACTGTCATCGCCCACTTTCGGAAAACTCATGCCGCACGGTTTGAACGCATTCGTCTCAAATGAAATCGGCGCGGCCAACGATGACGGCGTGAACGTGTCCGAAAAATCCGGGCCGTAGATGATGGAATCGAAATCAAAAATCGGATAGTTGGAATATTCCAGCGTGCGGTTGATGCCCGTCGCGGCGGAACCGGACACGCCGACAATTCCCACCACGCCAAAATCTTCATCGCACTCATCGCACGGCGACGGCGGATCGGGATTTTGTTTGAATTCGGAAACTTGCAGGACGTTGTGGCGAAACGGAACTTCGCCGAGCTGCGTCAAAATTCCCATTGAGGCCACCATGAACGCGCCGCCGCCGCTCAAGTAAGTTTGAATCATGAACTGCTGCTGCGCGTTCAGCGTGTTGTTTGTGGCTGTCGGATCGGCGAGACCATTGTCATCCACGCCGTAATTGATGATGTCGTCCGTGAGCCGCCAGATGACGACGGGAAACGGTTTCAAATCCGTGAGCGTCGGCGAGCCGCGCAAATTCACTTTCCAAAATCCGTAACTGATGCCGGCGGCAGTCAAAACGTTCGTGTAAGTGCCGTCGGAAATCACCGTCGCGCCATTGAGCGTTTCCGCCGCCGTGTCGTAAGCGTCCACGAGCAACACCGTCGGCGTGGAGAGACCGATAAACGTGAAATTTGCGCCGCCGTTATTATTCGTCGCGCCGTTGCCCGCCGCATCGGCTGAACTCACGGAAAAGAAATACGTCTTGCCGGGGATCAGCCGCGTGAGCTTGATG
>JBEEMY010000255.1:0-4282 GCA_041192415.1 Verrucomicrobiota bacterium
GTTTTCGAGCCGTCGCACCAGATCAAATCGAAGCCGCCGACGTCGAGGCCGGGCAAGATTTGGCGCGTGAGTTCGGTGCGTTCCTTGGTGCTTAACGCAAAACCAATCCGGGGCGGATTGGCGGGCGTGGCGGTTGGATTGAGATTTTTTTCCGCAGTCATGGGATTCCTTGGTTTGAAAATATTTCAGGCGTGCGCCGGTTCCGCGTCGAAATGGCAGACTGATTCGGCGGCTTCCGCCCAGGTGTTCATCTGCTCGGCGAGGTGCGAGAAGAATGCGGTTTGTTTGTGCGGCTTGAACGCGGATTCAATTTGCGTGGCGAGTTCGCGGTAACATTCCAGATAATTTTCGCCGGTGAATTTCGCCGTGCGGCAGACTTCGATGAGCGACTCGTTGATCTCCATCGCGGGCAATTCTTCGCGGAGGTCGCGGAAGAGATTGTGCTGATTGCGATTCTGCTGCACGACGGGTTTGCCGTAGCGCGCGGCATCGCCGAAGTGATCCATGATGGCGCGAAGAAACCACGACATCCAAATGTCGTCGTAGCGGGCGACCTTGAGGCCGTTGAGTTCGTAACCCATCACAACGACGAACGACACTGCCGCCGCGCCGCGATGAAACGCCGTGTTCTGCGTATTGATGGGGCACCAGGAATCTTTCGCGAGCGTGAGATAATCGTGCGAGAGCGGCAGCCGCGCCTCGACGGGAAAATAAATCCGCGTGAGCGCGTCAATGTCCGGGTCGCCCGTCCAGAGTCCGGCGTTGACGACGGGCTTGCGGATGGCGTCGGAAAATTTCCAGTTCTCTTCCTGCCAGCGTTTGCTCAAGGCGAAACCGCGCGGATAAACTTTTCCAAAATTCGTCTGCATCATACCGACGCAGTTGAACCAGCCGGTTTCGCTGCTGACGATTTTTTGTGACGCGTTGACGCCGAGGCCGGTGATGTGTTCGCCCACGAAGTCGCTGCCGGGCATGAGGAAATTATCGTCGTCAATGCTGATGACGTTGTCGTAGCCCTGTTCGAGTGCGTAAATCAAACCAACGTTGCGGCGCTGGATGGAGTTCCACGGAATCAGGCGGTTCAAATTTGGAAAGCGCGCGAGATAATCCTGCTGGCGCGCGACATCGAAATAATTGATCTGGCAGCCGGTTTCGCGTTCCGTTTGCGAGCAAAATGCGGCGGCTTCGGTCGGCGTCTTGCGGTCGCCGATGACGATGAACTCAATGTCGTCGTGGCCGTGTTCGCGGGCGTTGAGCGCGTAGTCGCGGAGCAGGGTGGGGACGTTGATGGTCGTGGTGAGGATGCAAGTTTTCATCGGTGTAAAATTTTTTCCGCGTGGTTTGTCCCGCGTCCTTGCGAGGTTTTAATTTATTGCCGGGCGGACCGGAAAATCCGATCCGCCCGGGGAAGGAGCCAGTGGGTCTCGCCGCCGTGGTTAGTGGCAACAATAATCACTGGACATCGGCAGCGGCTTGCGCCGCAAAATTTTCAAGGCGACTTCTTCGCACCGAGCTTCGGCAGTTTTGGCAGCGGCGTGCTTTGCTTCGTCAGCGCCTGCTGATTGTTGCGCTGAATCTCTTCGTAAACTTCTTGGCGATGCACCGGCACTTCCATCGGCGCTTCGATGCCAAGCTTCACCACATCGCCATCCACGCGCATGATTTTGACGTGGATGCGACCATCAATCACGATGCTCTCGCCGATTTTTCGGGATAGGATGAGCATAAAATAAATTTCAGTCGGCTACCGGCAGCGGATGTTTCACGGAATAATTTCCCGCGTTGCTGATGATCACCTGCTTGCCCGTATGCGTGTGGCGGTTGATGACGATTGGCCCCTTCAAGTTCACCGTTGGCGGCTGGTTTTCATTGATGGTCACGATGCCGAGCAGGATGGCATCGCCCGCCGACTTGATCTGCAAAAACTCCACGTCCGCCTGCGGGAGATCCGGCTGGTAATCTGGCAGCACCACGAACGGGTCAATGACCACAAACGCCAGCGCCGAGTTGTCCTCGACGTGCAGCCACGCAAACGGTTCCTCAGCGGGGTTCGTCGTGAGGACATAATCCTTGATCTGCTCGAAGCCCAGCAACCCGGTGGGGATTCGCACGTTATTTTTGTGCGGCGTCCTTGCCGTGATTTGTGGTTCCGTCAGTTCAGCGCATTTCATCGCAGTTCTCCTTTTAGCAACGGTTGTGCCATGGTCAAATTTTCCGCGTGATTGCGAAAAACCCCTGCAAAACCCCGAAAATTATTTAGTCCAGCCACTAGAAAATTCTTCCGCCCCGGCAATTCCCGTCCGGCACTCGGCAAAAAATTCGCGGTCAGGGTCAATTTTTCCCGGTGGGCCGCAAGCTGGGTGGAGTGCGCCCGACCAGACAAAGCGAAAATGTTCAGCGCACATTTCATGAAATGTAATTCAAGATGGAGAGATTCATGATTTTCACGCTGCTTTGGAGTGCGGCTTGATAACCGGTCTGCGCTTGGCTTAACTCCACCATCGTCTGCACCATGTCCGCGCTCGACTGGTTCGAGATGGCCTTGTCCAGCGACGTCGAACTATCCGTGATGAAAGCCGCCGCCGTATTCAGCCGACTTTGCGCCACGCCGTTACTGGCGATCTGGAACGCCAGATTGTTTTCATCCTTCTTCAAATTTCCGCTGTCGGTGCTACTGATGGCGGTTTTATTTCCCGCCAACAAATTGTCGCGCAGCGAAATCAAATGGCTGAAAACATCCGCGCCTGACTGGCTGTCCGTGAATAGTCCACGCTGACCCGACGCGCCGCTGTTGACGCCCGGCACATCCACCGAAGTCGTCAGGTTCTCGCCGATCTCCGACTGGTTGACCGTGCCGTTGCCGCTGTAAGTCACCGCCGTGATGTTGTTGTTCGCATCGCGCGTGACGCTGAACGGCGCGGAACCCGAGGCGGTGCCGCCAAAAAGAAATTGTCCGCCGCTCGCGTCCTTCGTGTTCGCCACCTTCAACGTGTCTTCGATGAGTGCGTTGATTTCTTGCGCGTAGCTGTTCAAGTCCGACTGCGACGCCGTAGCCGTGGAACCGCTCGTGGCAATTTCTCCTGCGCGCGAAGATTTCGTCTGCAACGATTGCAACACGCCGTAAATCAGATTGCCGCGATCTGACAGCGTGGAAATATTCTGCGAGTATTGTGCGTTCGCCGATTTTTTGGCGGTCAGACTCAAGGTGTTCGCCATCGCCTTCGGATCATCTGACGGCGCCGAAACGCGCAGCCCGGTCGAGGCTTGCGCTTGCAACGCATATTGCCGTGCGGACAGCGCATTGATCTGGTTCACCATGGACTCGGTGTGGATGTGAGAAGCGACGCGCATAAAATTTTAGTGGTTAGCTCTTCATCGCCAGCGTGACTTGGATCATCTGATCCACCGTCTTCAACAATTCTGCCGAGGCCTGATACGCGCGCTGAAAGCTCAAGAGGTTTGTCATCTCCTCATCGAGATTCACGCCGCTCACCGAGCCGCGCTGCGTGGAAAACATTTCCGCTACCGTCGCTTGGTCGGCGACCTGCGAGTTCGCATTATTCAACGCCGTGCCGAGGCCCGCCACCGTCGCGCCGTAAAAATTTCCAAACGTCTGATTGCTCAAGCCTGCCTGCGCTGCCGAGGCCAGTTGCGCTAGTTGCAACGCCACCGAATTATCGCCCGTCGCCGTTGCGGAAGCGGCGGTCTGCACCAGCGAAGGATTGTTCACCAATGCCGAGTTCAGGGAAATCGTTCCCGCGCTCGTGCCGCTGAAAAAATTCGCGCCCGTCGTGCCGCTGGGGCTAAAACCCGCGCTGTGAACGGTGTTGATGCTAGAAATCAAATTCGCCGCGAGCGAATCCAGCTTGGTTTGCATCCCGGCCAAATCCGTGTCGCGCGCGTCAATCGTTCCCTGCATCGAGCCGTGCGCGAGCGTCAGGTTCACGCCGCCTGTCGCGGTTTTCAGCAACATCTGTCCGCCGCCCGCGTCGTAAGTCTTCAGCGTGTCGGCTACCGTGCGTTCGTTCACGAGCAACTGTCCACCGATGCTCACATTCACTTCACCATGCGTGCCGGCGCTCGTGGTGATGTCGGCAAGCTTGGACAAACTTTCCAAAGCCAACTGCCGTTTGTCGCGCAAGTCGTTGGCGTTGCCGCCCGCGAACTCGGTGTTGTCTATCTGCTTGTTCAAGTCCGCAATTTGCGAAAGAAATTTATTCGCCGAATCTACATCGTTATTCAACGACGTGTTCAACGCACCGCGCAAGTCCGTCAGCTTCGC
>JBEEMY010000256.1:0-4276 GCA_041192415.1 Verrucomicrobiota bacterium
ATTAAAAAATTCTTTCGCCAAACTTTTTCGTCCGTTTAAGATTGTCCGCATGAATTCTGCCCCCCGACTCGAAATGCGCGGCGTGCGCCGGAGCTTCGGCGCGACGAAGGCGTTGCGCGGCGTGGAGCTGTCCGTCGCGCCCGGCGAAGTCATGGCGCTTGTCGGCGAAAACGGCGCGGGCAAATCCACGTTGATGAAAATCTTGTCCGGCGCGATTACGCCGGACGAGGGCCGGATGTTTCTCGACGGCGCGGCTTACGTTCCCGGCAATCCGCTGCACGCGCGCAAGTCCGGCGTGGCGATGATCTACCAGGAACTCGCGCTCGCGCCGCATCTGTCCGTGATGGAAAATATCCTGCTCGGCATCGAGCCGTCGCGCGGGCCGTTGATGAACTGGCCGGAGATGAAACGTCGCGCCGCCGCCGCGCTGGCGGAAGTCGGCCTCGCGGACATCGCGCCCGAAACGCAGGTGCGCCGCCTCGCCATCGCGCAGCAGCAGTTGGTGGAGATCGCCCGCGCCGTGGCGCTCGACTGCCGCGTGCTGGTGCTGGACGAACCGACCAGTTCGCTCACGGCCAAGGACATCGAAAAACTATTTGCGCTCATCTGCCGGCTCAAGGCGAAAAATATTTCCATCGTCTATATCTCGCATTTTCTCGAAGAAGTCCGCGCCGTGTGCGACCGCTTCACGGTGTTGCGCGACGGCGAAACGGTCGGCAGCGGCGTCACCACGGAAACGCCGAACGAAAAAATCATCGCACTGATGGTCGGGCGCAACGTGGATGAACTCTATCCGCGCTCGGCTCGAATTCCGGGCGAGGTGATTCTTGAAGTCAAAAATTTGAGCGGCATCGCGAAACCAAAAACGGCGTCGCTGCAATTGCGTCGCGGTGAAGTTTTAGGAATTTCTGGATTGGTCGGCGCAGGCAGAACGGAATTAATGCGCGCGATTTTTGGTTTGAACCGCGTGACGAACGGCGAGATTCGCATTGGTAACATTGAAGGAATTGCTTCGCCTGCGAAACGCTGGTCGCAACGCGTCGGCCTCGTGAGCGAAGACCGTAAGACCGAAGGACTCGCGCTCGGCTTGAGCATCGCGGACAACATGACGTTGTCGCGCCTCGATGGACTTGGCCCGATGCGATTGGTTCTGCCCTCGCGCCAGCGCGCGGCGTGCAAGCCGTGGATTGAAAAAATTCCAATCAAGTGCCAGGGGCCGGAGCAGCGCATCAGCGGCTTGAGCGGCGGCAACCAGCAGAAGGTCGCCATCGCGCGCCTGTTACACGCGGACGTGGACGTGCTGCTGCTGGACGAACCGACGCGCGGGATTGATGTCGGCTCGAAGGCGCAGATTTACCAGTTGGTTGACGAACTTGCCGCGCGCGGCAAAGCGGTGCTGATGATCAGCAGCTACATTCCCGAATTGCTCGGCACGTGCGACCGCATCGCCGTGATGTCGCGCGGCAAACTCGGCGAGGCACGCGAGCGATCGAAGTGGGATGAAAAGCAATTGCTCGCGGCGGCGATTGGGCAAGACTAAAAGTGGTGGGTCAAGTCGCGCTGCGACTTGACCTGACCACGCAGCGGTCACTTTGTGGCGTGGATGGTTTTCGACAGACGAAAGATTCCGTCGCCTGACGCTTCGCTCGGCGACGACAAAGGTCGCAGCGCGACCTTTGCCACCTTTACTTCGCCGCGCCAAAACTTTTCGTGTAGTTCGTGTGTTTCGTGGTTAAAAAATTGTCTCTGCCTGCTTCTGTTTGAGTTTCCCTGCGTCCTTGGCTAAATTGGCGGCGCATTAACGCTGATTTACACTGATAAATTTTCATGCCCAACGCCCGTTCACTCATCCGCCCGCTGGTTCACCGCTTGCACGCCTACGTTCCCGGCGAGCAGCCGAAAATTAAAGGCCTCATCAAGCTCAACACGAACGAGAATCCCTATCCGCCCTCGCCAAAAGTTTTGGCGGCGGTGAAGGCCGCAGTGGACGGGCGGCTGCGGTTGTATCCGAATCCAACGGCACAGGTGCTGCGCGAGAAGCTGGCGAAGTTGCACGACTGCAAGGCGGAGAACATCATCATCGGCAACGGCTCGGATGAGGTGCTGGCGCTGGCCATCCGGGCGTTTGTGGAACCGAATAAAAATTCAAAAATTCAAAAATCAAAGTCGGTCGTGCAATACTTCACGCCCAGCTACTCGCTTTATCCAGTGCTGGCGGACACGCATGGCGCGGCGAAAAACGCGGTGAAGTTGAATCCAGATTTTTCCATGCCGTCCGTCGCGGAATTGAAGCGCGATCGGCATTGGAATTTCAACGCCGCGCTCACGCTGGTCACGACTCCAAATGCGCCAAGCGGCCGCGGTTACAAAACTTCTGAGCTAGAAAAATTATGCCGCGCGCAGAAAGGCGTGGTAGTGCTGGACGAGGCTTATGTGGATTTCGCCAATGAGAACGCGCTGAAGCTGGCGCTGAAATTTCCGCACGTCCTCGTGGCGCGGACATTCTCAAAGGCCTACTCGCTCTGTTTCCAGCGCGTCGGTTATTTTGTTGGCAACGCGGAACTCATCGCGGCGCTGGACAAGATCCGCGACAGCTACAATGTGAACGGCCTTGGGCAAATTGCCGCTGCCGCCACGCTGGATGATTTGAAATTTTACCGCGCGAACTTCAAAAAGATCATCGCGACACGCGAGGCATTGAGCCGTGAACTGACGAAGCTCGGTTTCCGCGTGCTGCCGAGCCAGACGAATTTCATCCTCACGAAACCGCCGTTGTTCCCGGCGAAAGACTGGCTGCAAAAGTTGCGCGCCAAAAAAATTCTCGTCCGCTGGTTCAGCGCGCCGGAAGTCAGCGATTACCTGCGCATCACCATCGGCACGCCGGCGGAAGCGGCGGCGCTCGTGAACGCGGTCAAAATCGTGATGCGTGAGCAGTGATGCGCAAACTCGCGCCGGCGTTCCCGGTTTTTTCACGCATCACGGTTCACCACCGCCTCACCTTTGGCTTTCATTAAGAGCGCATTGTGTTAATCAATCCGCGTGTATTTGCAGTTTTATGGATTGAAGCTGGCGCCGTTCGACATCACGCCGAACCCGCGCTTTCTTTTCCATAGCCTGAAACACCGCGAGGCGTTCAACCATCTCACCTATGGCATCCGCGAGCGCAAAGGCTTTGTGCAACTCACCGGCGAAGTTGGCGCGGGCAAAACCACGCTCTGCCGAGCGCTGTTGGAATCGCTGGATGCAAAATTTTCCACCGCTTTAATTTTGAATCCCGTCCTGAACGCCGATGAATTGATGCGCGCCATCGCCATCGAGTTCGGTCTGGACGTGAAAGGGCGCGACCGCTTGGAGACGATTGCCGCCATCAGCGATTTTTTGCTGAAGCAGACGCTCGCTGGCAAAGAGACGGTTTTGATCATTGATGAGGCGCAAAATTTGACGGAAGAATTGCTGGAACAGGTGCGGCTGATCTCGAACATCGAGACCGACGACCGGAAATTGTTGCAGATTGTCCTTATGGGACAGCCCGAATTGCGCGATAGACTCAATAGCCCGCGGCTGAAACAACTGCGGCAGCGCATCACTGTGCGGTATCATCTCGCGCCGTTGACGCGGAACGAAGTGGGGCAGTATATTCACCACCGGCTGGCACTGGCCGGTTCACGCGGCGTGCCGACATTTTCGTTTCCGGCCATCTGGCGCGTGTTTGGTTACAGCCAAGGAATTCCGCGCTTGGTGAACGCGCTGTGCGACAAAGCACTGCTCGCGGGATTTGTGGAACGCAGTTATCGGATCAACTATCGGATGGTCGGACGCGCCATCCGCGAGTTAGAAGGAAACATCAGCTCATGAGCCTCATCAACGACGCACTCAAACAGGCGCGGCAAGCGCCGCCGCGCAACACGCCCAGCACCCTGCCGCCGCTCCAGCCCGCGCACGACGAATCATCGCATACCGCCGTGTGGCTCGTGCCGGCCATCATCATCTTCCTCGTTTTTGCCGCCATCTTCGCCGTCGGCTGGGCCGCCGCGCATCGCAAAGTCAACAGCATCGTGGAAGCCCCGCCTGACCCCGCCACCACGCAACAAGTCGAAGTCGTGCGCGCACCGTTTGTGCCCGAACCGACGCCCGTGCCGGTAGTGGAACTGCCGCGCCTGCAACTGCAGCTTGGCCACCGGCACGGCGCCCAGGCTGGCGCTGCCGGTGAGCGACAGCTCGCCGCTGCCGCCCACCAGGTGGAAGTGCTCGATCTGCGCGCGGTCGCCGGTGAGGC
>JBEEMY010000257.1:0-4271 GCA_041192415.1 Verrucomicrobiota bacterium
CGGGCGTGAGCGACGCGGGTGCGGTAAGCGATGGCGTCGGCTTGGCCAACACCCGCGCACGTTTGCGAACGCTTTACGGCGAGGCGCATCGTTTTGAATTGAGCAATCGGGCTGAAGGCGGATTGCGCGCGCGGTTGACAATCCCGTTTCATACCGAGGAGAAACCCGCATGAAAAAAATCCGCACGCTTATCGTGGATGACGAATCTTTGGCACGCGACCGGATGCGGCAGTTGCTGCAAAAAGAGCCGGAGATTGAAGTCATTGGTGAATGTGCCGATGGCCGCACGGCAGTAACGACGATTCAGAAAGAATTACCCGACCTGATTTTTCTCGACGTGCAAATGCCTGAGCTGGATGGCTTCGGTGTGGTGGAAGCATTGGGGGCGGACGCGAGTCCGGTCATCGTGTTTGTGACGGCGCACGACAAGTTTGCGCTGCGCGCGTTTGAGATTCACGCGGTGGATTATTTGTTGAAGCCGTTCGACCGCGAGCGTTTTCAAAAAGCCTTGCACCGCGCGCTGGAGCAAGTGAAACAACGCGACAACAGCACGCTCATCGAGCGCCAGGCGGCGCTGATTGCCTCGCTCAAATCACCGCACAACGACGAACGGCTCGCGGTGAAATCCGGCAGCCACGTCGTGTGGGTGAAGCTCGACGAGGTGGACTGGATTGGCTCGGCGGACAATTACGCAGAGCTGCACGTTGGCGCGAAATCGCATCTGCTGCGCGAAACGATGGCCGCGCTGGAGGCGCGGCTCGACCCGAAAAATTTTGTCCGCATCAGCCGGTCGGTCATCGTCAACGTGCCGCGCATCAAGGAATTCAAACGGCTTTTTTACGGTGGCTGCGAATTGATTCTGCAGGACGGCACGAAGCTGACCTTGAGCCGACGGTATCGCGACAAGTTGCAGCAGTTGGGCATCGCTTGAACCGGTCGGGGCTGGTCGCCGCCCATCCCAAAATTCCGGCCATCCTTCCCATCCACATCCCGTTCGCGGAAAATCCATGATAAGTATGCCCGTTCATATAACCGATGTTACAACCATTACGATTACGTTTTCAACTAAACGGGTTTGCGGGCGGTAGACTGTTTTTTTTGGCCTTGGGGCTGGTGCTGGGAGCCGCGTTGACGGGAATCGCCAGCGCAGCAACCCCGGCAACCAACGATGTCATTTGCAGCGTGTCCAATGCTACCGCGGTGGTTTCGCCGGTTCGTTTCCAGTCGGCGGGCACGCGGCGGATGATTGAAAGGCTCCAGAAAATCCGGGAGGCGGCCGATCCGCGCGGCAATATTTTCTTGAATGAAGAGCGGGTGAAATTGGTCCAGCAAGATCTCCTGAAAATGACCAACCAGCAGGAGAAATTGGGGAACAGTTTCGCGTATGCCAAGGAGTTCTTAAACAATGGCCAGCCCGCGGCAGCGTTGCAGCAGATGCAAGCCTTGGAGGATGCGCTGGCAGGTGCTGGCAAGCGATTTGATCGCGAAAGCCAGATCAAGTTGCGGATGTTCAAGGCGATCACACTGATGCGGCTTGGCGAACAGGAAAACTGCATCAATAATCACAATGCCGAGTCGTGCCTGTTCCCGTTGACGTCTGCCGCCATGCATCAATTGCCACGCGGTGCGCGCGGGGCGATTGTTCTGCTGACCGAACAACTTAATGAATTTCCACAAGACCTTTCCGCGCGCTGGCTCCTCAACCTCGCGCACATGACGCTGGGGGAGTATCCGGACAAAGTGCCGGCCCAATGGCTGATTCCACCCAAGGTTTTTCAATCGGACGGTCAGCTTCCGCGTTTTCCCGATGTGGCTGGTGCGTTGGGCGTGGCTGTGAACGGCCTAGCTGGCGGAGTTATCTTGGATGACTTCGACAATGATGGCTTGATTGACATCGTTGCTTCGTCGTGGGGATTTGCCGGGGTGCTGCATTACTTTCATAACGATGGGGACGGACATTTTTCAGACCGGACCGAATCGGCTGGCTTGTCAGGACTTATGGGCGGACTCAACATCCAGCAAACGGACTATGACAACGACGGCCTGCTGGACATTTGGGTGATGCGTGGCGCATGGACGGAAAAAAACGGGCGCATCCCGCCTTCGCTGCTGAAGAACAATGGGGACGGAACTTTCACGGATGTCACCGAGGAGGCGGGCTTGTTGAGCTATCATCCTACCCAGACTTCCGTCTGGTTTGATTATGATGGCGACGGCTGGCTGGATCTTTTCATCGGCAATGAAAGCACCGACCCCAACGATCCCGACCCCAGCAAGCTTTATCATAACAACCACGACGGCACCTTCACGGAATGTGCCGCCGCCTGCAGCCTGCTGATTCAGCGGTTTGTAAAAGGTGCGACCAGCGGAGATTATGACAACGATGGACGGCCCGACCTTTACGTCTCCTGCCGCGACGGTCAGAACCTGCTTTTTCATAACGACGGCTTGGATGCTGCGGGCCAGTGGAAATTTTCCGATGTCACCAAGCGCGCCGGCATCAAGGCCAGCCTCACTTTTCCGACGTGGTTTTTCGATTACGACAACGACGGCTGGGAAGATATTTTTGTTTCGGGTTATTCAGTGCAGAACGTCGGCGATGTGGCGGCGGACTATCTCGACCTGCCGAACGAAGGTGTGGTGCCTTCGCTCTACCACAACAACCACGATGGGACTTTCACGGATGTCGCGGCGGCGATGCATTTGAATCATGTAATCCTCACAATGGGATGCAACTTCGGCGACTTGGACAACGACGGCTGGCTGGATTTTTATCTCGGCACTGGTAACCCGGATTTTACCATGCTGGTTCCCAACCGGATGTTTCGCAATGTCGAGGGGAAATATTTTCAGGATGTCACCACGGCGGGCGGCTTCGGCCATCTGCAAAAAGGTCACGGGGTTGGTTTCGCTGATCTGGACAATGACGGCGATCAGGACATCTATGAAAGCATCGGCGGAGCGTTCGCTGGTGACACGGCTTTCAATGTGCTGTTCCTGAATCCTGGCAACACGAATCATTGGTTGAAGCTCAAGCTGGTCGGAGACAAATCCAACCGCGTCGCCATCGGGGCGCGCATTCATATCACCATTCAAACCCCCGGCGGACTGCGGCACATCTTTCGGACAGTCAGCAGCGGAAGCAGTTTTGGTAACTCGCCGCTCCGCCAGGAAATTGGGCTGGGCGACGCCACGAAAATTGAAACGGTGGAAATCAATTGGCCCGCTTCGGGCGTTCGGCAGGTGCTAAAAGGTTTGTTGCCTGATCATTTCTATCGCGTTCACGAAAACGATTCTCAGGCGTCAGATTGGAATTTTAAGCGCATCCATTTTGATTTGAAGGCAGGCAATTCCAAAAACGCGCATTTGATGGAAACGCACATCGGCCCATGACTTCATCGAAGCGGGTTAGTCAAAAAATCGTCCTAGAAAGTCTCAAACCAGACACCTTTTGTCCCTAAATCACCGCCGCCTGTCCCGGCAGTATTTATTTTCCCCAACCATCAGGCATGGTTTGCGTATTCCAAAGCAATCAATGCCAACGCGCGACAATCTGGAAACACAAACTACGTTATGCAAAAACAACTGACCTCAATATCTCTTCGTGGATCAATAACTCGGTGGAAGCAATGCTTCACCGCCGTCGCCGCGCTTTTTGCCGCGCTGAACTGCCAGGCCATCAATTGGTATGTTCCCAACACCAACTATTCTATCGCGCGGAATTGGAATGAGCGCGCGCTGGAAGGCATCCGGATGGACACGCCGAATCCGCCGGTTCACGCCCGAAATTTATTTACGTTCTCGGTCTGCATCTACGACGCGTGGGCGGCTTACGATACGAATGCCGTCGGCTTTATCTATCGCGGGAAACACACGTCCGGCGATGTGGCGGCGGCGCGCAACGAGGCAATCAGCTACGCGATGTATCGCATGATGGTGGAGCGGTATGCTTACTCACGCACGGCCACCAACCAGATTCCGCACAACCCCGATTTCATGACGGCGATCGGCTATGATCCGAATAACACGTCGCGCGACACCAACACGCCCGCCGGTGTCGGGAACAGTGTTTACGACGCGGTCTCCGCGTGGTTCATCAACGACGGTTCCCGGCAGACGAACGGCACGCCGTTTCCCACCGCCAACCCGCCAGTGGGTTATCCTGATTATCCCGTCGGCAATGCGCGCCGCTACGCGTTCGCCAACCCGCCGATGAATCCGTTTCTGCACGGTGTCACGGACGGAACGAATACGGTTACGGATGTTAACAA
>JBEEMY010000258.1:0-4263 GCA_041192415.1 Verrucomicrobiota bacterium
GGCAAGCCGGGGGGCGCGGCGGATTTGGTCTGTGTGGACACGGATTCGCGCGCCTGCGAGCCGGATGAGGCGGCGAAGCGCGCGGCGGCGGCGGCGAAACTGTTGCGCGCAGCGGGTGCGAAGTGGATTTACAAAAAAGTGGATTCAGTTTTGCGCGGGCAGGTCACGGCGGAACTCGAGGCGGTGCTGAAACAATTGAAACTGCAGCGCGCCCTGCTACTGCCGGCGAACCCGTCTTTGGGGCGGACGATTCGCAACGGGGAATATTTTCTGGGCGGTCGGGCGTTGCACAAAACGGAGTTCGCCCGCGACCCGCATTTTCCGCGTCGTTCATCGTCGGTGTTGCGGCTGGTGAAGGTGCCGGAAACGTTTTCGATGCGCGTCGCGAATGGCGACCGCACGCTGGCGGACGGGATGATTGTCATCGGCGACGCGGAGTCGGCGGCAGACTTGCAACGGTGGACGGGAAAATGTGACGCGCAGATGCTGCCGGCGGGTGGCGCAGAATTTTTTGATGCGCTGTTGCGCAGTGGCATCGGCATCCCGCTGGTGAGTTCTGGTATTTCAAAAAAGCAGAAAAAAGAAACCCCCAGGCAAGCTGCCGGTGCCACTAAAGAATTTTTCATCGTCGGCACGGCGACCACGGCGGCGCGAACATTTGTCGCGGCGGCGCGGCGCGGGAAGACGCCGGTGTTCGCGTTGCCGCAGGAACTGGCGTGGGGCGCGACCTTTTCAGCGGCGGCAGTGGAGGCGGTGACGTTGCGGGTGGCATCGGCGTTGACCTTGAATTCACGCGTGATTTTGAATGTCGGTTTGCCGCAGGTGCGGGATGCGGAGGTGGCCGGGCGTTTGTCCGACCACGTTGTGCGCGTGGCAGAACGCGTGCTGCGGTCGGTGCCGGTGGAAAACATTTTCGCCGAGGGCGGGGCGACGGCGGCGGAACTGGTGCGCCGCATGGGTTGGGCGCGTTTGGAAATTGTCCGCGAACTCGCGCCGGGCGTGGCGATGCTCGCGGTGGGGGGCGATAAAAAATTTCTGCTGACCATCAAGCCGGGCAGCTATTCGTGGCCGGCGAAGTGGACATGACATGGACTCATCTGCTAAAACTTTGCTGATGCCTGACGCGAACACGTCCACCGACAACCTGACGTTCGTTGACCCCTCCACGGTCGCGCGTCGTCTGCTGTGGCATTTGTTTTCCATTGGCTCGCGGCGCGTCACGCAGGAGGACCGGCACGAACGTTTTGAAAAACCCGGCGCGCATCTGTTCTGGGTGCAGTCCGGCGAGGGTGAGTTGGAATACAAGGCCACGAAATATGAATTGAAACGCGGCAAAAAAGTCTGGCTCGTGGACATGAGCCGACCGCGCACTTACCTGCCCGCGCCGGGAAAACATCTAACCATCGTTGGCTTCCGTTTCGGCGGGCCGGGTCTGGAATTCTGGCACGAGGCGATTCGCGTGGAGGAAAATCCCGAATTCACGCTGGACGATGCGCGTTTTCCCGCGACGTTGCAGAGCGAATTGCTCCGCCTCGTCCGCCGCAAGCCGACGGGCTGGGAATGGCAGGTGCATTTGCGCATCACCGAGCTGCTCGGAATGTTGCTGATGACGCGCAACTTGCTCGACTCGCCGCACGCGGAATTGCCGGAACCCGTCGTGCGTGTGCTCAACGCCATTTCCGCAAATCCGTCGCGTGACTGGAAGGCCAAGGAACTCGCGGTCGTCGGCAAGGTCAGCTACTCCGGCCTGCGCGCGGCATTCCAAAAATCCGGGCAGGGCACGGTGCACGAACACATCCAGCGCGCGCGGTTGGATCAGGCGCGGCTGTTGCTGGCGGACAAACGGCTTTCGATCAAGGATGTCTCCGGTCAGTTGAATTTTTCGAGTGAATTTTATTTCAGCCACTTTTTCCGCCACCATACCGGCATGACGCCGACGGATTTCCGGCAACACCTCAAGGGTTGATTTTTTAACCGCAAAGAACGCACAGAACACAAAGATGAAAAATTTTGTCAGCCGGTTTAAAATTCTTTGCGCGCTTTGCGTTCTTTGCGGTTCAATCGCCAGCGCGCAGCAAACCGAAGTTCAATTTTTGAGCGGCCACGGCAAGGACGACGCGGTGCCGTGGAAATTTCTCTGCACCAGTGGCGCACATTCCGGTGTCTGGACCAATCTGCCCGTGCCGTCGCAATGGGATGTGAAAGGTTTTGGCACGCTGACTTATCACAAGGATGCGACGAACGCGTGGAATGAGCGCGGACTTTACGAGCACGAATTCGCCGTCACCGAAAACTGGCGCGGCAAAAAAATCTTTCTCGTGTTCGACGGCGTGATGACGGATTCGGATGCGAAGCTGAACGGCCAGTCTGTCGGGCCGGTGCATCAGGGAAGTTTTTATCGTTTCAAATACGAGGTGACGTCGCTCGTGAAATTCGGCGCGACGAATAAGTTGGAAGTGATCGTCTCGCGCCATTCCGCGAACGAATCCGTGAACAAGGCCGAGCGGCTGGCGGACTACTATGTTTTTTCCGGCATCTTCCGCCCGGTGTCGCTCGAAGCTGTGCCGCAGGAATTCATCGAGCGTGTGGCGATTGATGCGCAGGCGGATGGAAAATTTTCTGCGGAGGTTTATCTAAAAGACGCCCCGAACGCCGATGAAATCGAGGCGCAAATCCAGACGCTGGATGGGAAAAATGTCGGTGAACAGTTTTCAGTGAAGCCAGAACAACGTTCCAAGCTCACGACGCAAATTCCGGCGCCAAAACTTTGGACGGCGGAAACCCCCAATCTATACCGCGCAGAATTCCGCCTGAAGCAAAACGGTCAAGTCATCCACCAGTTTGCGCAGCGCTTCGGCTTCCGCACGTTTGAGGTGCGTGATGCGGACGGGCTTTATCTCAACGACAGGAAAATTATTTTGAAAGGCGCGGACCGTCATTCCTTCTGGCCGGATTCTGGGCGCTGCTTGAGCGAGGCCGTGCATCGGCTCGACATCGCCACACTGAAGGACGCGAACATGAATGCCGTCCGTATGTCGCACTATCCGCCGGACGCGCAGTTTTTGGATTTGTGCGATGAGCTTGGCCTCTACGTTCTGGATGAACTGGCGGGCTGGCACAATTTTTACGACAACGACATCGGCCCGAAGCTCGTGAAAGAAATGGTGGAGCGCGACGTGAACCATCCTTCAATTTTATTCTGGGACAACGGTAACGAAGGCGGCTTCAACACGAACCTCGATAAAATTTACGGCGAACTTGATCTGCAAAAGCGGCGCGTGCTACATCCGTGGGCGGCGTTCAGCGGCGTGAACACGGCGCATTATCTGGCCTACGACAAAGCCGAAATCGCGAGTGGCGGAAAAAAAGTTTATTATTCCAACAACCAAGAAGTCGTCGCCACCAATGACCCGGCAAAATATATTTATATGCCCACGGAATTTTTGCACGGGCTTTATGATGGCGGCGCCGGCGCGGGGTTGGATGATTATTGGCGCATGATGACCGCGAGCAAAACGCTCGGTGGCGGTTTCATCTGGGCGCTCGTGGATGAAGGCGTGAAGCGTCCCGATACCGGCGAGCTGGACGTGGCGGGCAATCAAGCACCCGACGGCATCGTCGGCCCGTATCGCGAACGCGAGGGCAGTTTTTACGCCATCAAAGAAATCTGGTCGCCGATTCAGATTACGCGTGATGAAAACGGCAAGCTGACGATGGAAAATCATTTCAGCTTTACCGATGCGAGTGAATGTCAGTTTGAATGGGAGCAGCGGAAATTTTCTTCGCTGGTTGAAACTGGAAGTTTCAAGGTGCTGGCCGCAGGGAAAATTCACGCCCCAAAAATTGCGCCCGGCCAGAGCGGGGTGCTGCCATTTTCTCCGCCGCCAAGCAAGAATGCCGATGCGCTGGCCTTGCGCGTGAGCGACCCGAGCGGACGTGAATTATGGACTTGGGTGTGGCCGCTGAAAAAAGACGGCGCATTTCGTCTCTCACAGGAACCGGCGGAACACCATGCCATTCCAACCGAGACAAACGGTATCATCACCGTGACGACGGGCGAACTGACCGCGATGTTCAGCAAAGAAACCGGCCTGCTCACCGGCGTGCAGCGCGGCACGCAGAAATTTTCTTTGTCGAACGGCCCACGTCTCGCGGCGGGGAAGGCGACGTTGCGCGAAATCCATTTTACCGACGACGGCCCGGATGCGATTGTCTCCGCTAAATTTGACGGCGATTTGAAATCAATCCTCTGGCGCGTGAATG
>JBEEMY010000259.1:0-4254 GCA_041192415.1 Verrucomicrobiota bacterium
GCCAAGGCCGCGCGCCTGCTGGAATACTTCGACCAATGGTTGGGCACCGACGCGCTGCCGACCACGTTCGTGCGCGACGCCGCGAGGTTCGGGCATTTCACGCACGCCAGTGCGCGTTCGCGCAGCGCAGCGAAGGCGGCTGCTTTTTCCGGCGAGGATGGAGAATGGATGATTGAGGCTGGCAGCGGTGCGGCGGGCGGCGCGGACGGAATTTGAGATTTCGAATTTGAAATGATTGCCGATGGAACGGGCGCAGTCGAAACGACGACTGGCTTGGCCATCGGCAATTTCGGCGGCGGCAGCGCCAGCGCCCGCAGCGTCTCCGGCGTCACCGCAATGTGCCGCACGCCGCGTGCCTTCATCCCTTCGAGGTGTTGGATGGTCGCATCGAGCAGTTCGTTGTAAGCCGCAGACATGGCCGCATCGTAACGGATACGCGCCCAACCGCCAAAAAAATTAACCGGAGAGAACGCAAAGAGCACAAAGAAAAAATCTGCCGGAACGATGCCAGTGCTGCCGCAGCTTGGTTCTTTGCGCTCTTTGCGTTCTCTGCGGTTAAATGCCTCCCCCCATCCACAGTTTAGGCGATTGTCTTCCTGTCACCTTTGCCGGAAGCTGTCCGTCCTAAACCGCATGAAATTTCTCCACGCCCTCGCTGTCGCCGCGCTGCTGTCGCCGACGCTCCTCGCCTCCGCCCGTGTGACGGAAAATTTCGACGCGCACTGGCTCTTCCAAAAATCCGACGCGCCCGGCGGCGAGTTGAATGACTTCAACGACTCCGCGTGGCGCAAGCTGGACTTGCCGCATGACTGGAGTATCGAGGGGCCGTTCGCGGAAACCAATCTCACCGGAGGTGCGGGCGCGTTTCTGCCCAGCGGCCTCGGCTGGTATCGTAAACATTTTTCGCTGCCGGAAAATTCCTCGAATCAAATTGTCCGCGTTGAGTTCGATGGCGTGATGCAAAATTCCGACGTTTGGATCAACGGGTTTTATCTTGGTCGCCGGCCTTTCGGCTATGCGAGCTTCAGCTACGAGTTGAATGGTCATTTGAATTTTGGCAAAACGGAAGATGTCATCGCCGTGCGCTGCGACACATCGGAGCAACCGGCGTCGCGGTGGTATACCGGCGCGGGGATTTATCGGCACGTCCGGCTGGTCACGACGGATGCGATTCACTTCGCGGACAACGGCGTGTTCATCAGCACGCCAAAAGTTTCCGCCACGGAAGCGACAGTGCGGATTGAAATGCTCGTCACCAACCCAGCGCGTGAAAAACGCGGAATCACCCTGCAAACAAAGCTGATTTCACCGGATGGAAAAACTGTGGCGACGGTTGAGGCGGCAATCACTCCGATGGGAACGCCGGCCTCCGGCACGGCTCGCCCCGAAAACAACTTGAAACAAGCCGTGTCGGAGGCCGGCGTTCCGACCGTCGGAAAATTGATCCAGCAAATTATTTTCACCAAGCCGCAGCTTTGGGATTTGGAGAATCCAAAACTTTACCGCGCCGTCACGGAAATCTCCGCTGGCAAAAACGTTTTGGATTCCGTGACGACGACCTTCGGCATCCGCTCGGCGGAATTCTCGACCAACCAAGGCTTCGTGCTCAACGGAAAAAAAGTCGTGCTCAAAGGCGTTTGTCTGCATCACGACGGCGGTGCGTTCGGCGCGGCGGTTCCGCTCGGTATCTGGGAGGCGCGGCTGAAAGCGATGCGCACGCTCGGCGTGAACGCCATTCGCACCGCGCATAATCCACCTGCGCCAGAATTTCTCGATCTGTGCGACCGCATGGGCTTTCTCGTCATGGATGAATTCTTCGACTGCTGGACAGTCGCAAAAAATCCCTACGACTATCACCTGCTCTTCAATGACTGGTCGAAGATTGATGCCGCTGACACCGTGCGCCGTGACCGCAATCATCCGAGTGTTATTCTTTATTCCATCGGCAACGAGATCCACGACACGCCGCAGCCAGACATCGCGATCCCCATCGCCAGCAATCTTGTTCAAGTTTGCCACGCGAACGATCCGACGCGTCCCGTGACGCAGGCGTTGTTTCGTCCGAACGTGAGCCACGATTATGACAACGGTCTGGCGGATTTGCTCGACGTGGTCGGCACAAATTATCGCGACAACGAACTGCTCGCCGCGCAACGCGCCAAGCCGTCGCGGAAAATTGTCGGCACCGAGCAGCGTCACGACCGGCAGACGTGGCTGTGGTTGCGCGACAATCCCTCGCACGCCGGCCAATTTCTCTGGACGGGCGTGGATTATCTTGGCGAGTCGCGCGACTGGCCGCTGATCAATCATTCGTCGGGCCTGCTCGATCGCACCGGCGCGGTGAAGCCGATGGCCTTCGAGCGTCAAAGCTGGTGGAGCGATGCGCCGATGGTCCGCCTCGCCCGCCGCACCGCGCCAAACGACCGGATGCCCACCGACCCCGGCTACGGCGGAGCGGAGTTGCACACGCAGGTGCAGTTCGCCGACTGGACTTCGCGCAATCCCGCGCCGCACGACGAAACGGTGGAGGCTTATTCCAATGGCGAGGAGGTGGAATTATTTCTGAACGGCAAATCGCTCGGTGCAAAAAAAATCAATCACGACGCGTCGCCGCGCATTTGGAAAGTTCCGTTCGCGCCGGGAACGCTGAAAGCCGTTGGCAGAAACGAAAAAGGAAAAATTGTCATGAACGACGAGCTCCGCACGGCGGGCAAGGCGGAGAAAATTATTTTATCCACCGAGACCCAAAAACTTTCGCCGGGCTTTGATGACGTTGCCATCGTGCGCGCCCGCATCGTGGATGCGAACGGCATCACCGTGCCGCGCGCGGATGATTTGGTTTCATTCAAACTCACCGGCCCCGGCGTGATCGCCTGCGTGGACAGCGGCGACACCGTCAGCCATGAATCGTTTCAAGCCAGCGAGCGCCACGCGTTTCAAGGCGAGTGCGTGGCGTTCGTGAAAGCCCGCGCCGGGTCAGGTAAAATCACCCTGGTCGCAACTGCGCCCGGACTGAAGGACGGTTCAATCACCATCAAGACAGCAAAATGAAAAATAAATTTCTCACGGTGGCGCTTTCAACGTGTGCCCTGATGGCTGCGGCCAATGGGAGCGTGACACAAACCACGAACTTCACCGCCTTGCCCGATTCGCCCGCCGCGCTGCCCGGTCGCGGTCTCGCGCAGCATGATTTTTTTTACGCGGGCGAGGCGAAGACCGAGCGGATGCTCATCGTGCGCGACGGCAAAATTGTTTGGGACTACACGCATCCGGGACGCGGCGAGATCAGCGACGCGGTGCTGCAACCGAACGGGAACATCCTGTTCGCACATCAGTTTGGCGTGACGGAAATTAATTCGGAAAACAAAGTTGTCTGGAATCTCGACGCGCCGACGAACACGGAGATTCACACCGCAATGCCCATTGGCACTAACAGCGTGTGGTTTCTGCGCAACGGCGACCCGGCGAAATTCATCCAGTTGAACAAAGCGAGCGGCGCGGTGGAGCGGGAATTTGTTTTGCCGGTGAAAAATGTCAAAAGCATCCACGGACATTTCCGACACGCGCGGATGACGCCCTCTGGCACGTTGCTGGTGGCGCACATGGATTTGGGCAAGGCGGCGGAATACGATTTGGACGGCAAGGAACTGTGGTCGCTCGACGTGCCGGGCATCTGGTCGGCCACGTTGCTGGCGAATGGAAATATTTTAGTTGTCAGCAACCAAAAATTTGTGCGCGAGGTGAATCGCGCGGGCGAAAAAATCTGGGAGTGGACGCCCGCCGACGCGCCGGGCTACAAATTTTCCAACCTGCAACTCGCGACGCGTCTGCCGAATGGAAACACGATCATCAACAACTGGTTCAACCCGTGGTCGGCCAAGCTCGACACGAATAATCTGCCGGTGCAAGCCATTGAGGTGACACGCGACAAAAAAATTGTCTGGGCCTTGCGCGCGTGGACGCCGCCCGCCGACCTTGGCCCGGCCACGACGATCCAGTTGCTGAACCAAAAATAACTGCTGGCCAGTTTCGCGAAGAACTTTTCTGACCCATGAAAAAAATTATCCTTTCAGTGCTGATGCTGGCCGGGCTGTCGGCGGCGTGGTCGGCGGAAACAACTTATGCACCGCCCGCTTCGCCCCGCGCGACGCTCAATTTTAATCCCGGCTGGAAATTCATCCGCGCGGACGTGACGAACGCGGAGACCGTCGCGTTCGATGACGCGAAGTGGAACGACGTGAGCGCGCCGCACAC
>JBEEMY010000260.1:0-4248 GCA_041192415.1 Verrucomicrobiota bacterium
GGCGGGCCGTGTCGAAACCGTCTCGGCCGGGAACAGTTTTGCTTTGTGCGAAGGCAAGGCTGCCGAGATTCTGGTGGATACCAACGATTGGCCGGGAGTTGCGCGCGCGGCCAGTGATTTAGCGGCTGATGTCAATCGCGTCACCGGCCAACGCCCCCCAGTTTTTAACGCGCTAAAATCCGCCGGCAAAAACGTCGTTGTTGTCGGCACCATCGGCCAAAGCGAATTCATTGACCGCTTGATTCGCGAAAAGAAAATTGATGCCTCGGAGATTGCCGGCAAGTGGGAATCGTTTTTTCATCAAGTCGTGCCAAAGCCTTTTCCGGGAATTGACAATGCGCTCGTCATCTGCGGCAGCGACAAGCGCGGGACGATTTACGGCATTTACGATTTGTCCGAGCAGATCGGCGTTTCGCCCTGGCATTACTGGGCGGATGTGCCAACGAAACATCACGACCAGCTTTTTGTGAAGGCTGGAAAATTTACGCAAGGCCCGCCGTCGGTAAAATATCGCGGCATCTTTCTCAACGACGAAGCCCCGGATTTGAGCAACTGGATCGCGGAGAAATACGGCACGGTTCCGACCGGCACCAATCCGCCGGTGCCGCGCGGCGTGGCCAACTACGGCCACGCGTTTTACACGAATTTGTTTGAGCTGATGCTGCGCATCCGGGCCAACTACCTCTGGCCCGCCATGTGGAACAACGCCTTCAACGAGGACGACAACAACAACCCGGTGCTGGCGGATGAATACGGCATCGTGATGGGCAATTCGCATCAGGAACCCATGCTGCGGGCGCAGAAGGAATGGGATCGGCGTTATAAAAAAACAATCGGTAGTTGGAATTACGCCAAGCACCCGGACATCGTCTCCAATTTCTGGCGCGAAGGCATTGCCCGAAATAAAAATTACGAAAGCATCATCACCATGGGTTTACGCGGCGCTGACGACACGCCGATGGCCGATGGTGGGCCGGAGGAGAACATGGCCTTGCTGGAAAAAATCGTGGCGGTGCAGCGGAAGATCATTGCTGACGAAGTGAATCCCGATGTGCCGCAGGTGCCGCAGCTCTGGTGTCTCTACAAGGAAGTGATGGATTTTTACAAAGCCGGGATGCGCGCGCCGGATGATGTGACGTTGCTGTGGGCCGAAGATAATTGGGGCAATGTCCGCCGTCTGCCGACCGCCGAGGAACGCCAGCGCAGCGGCGGCGCGGGGGTTTATTATCATTTTGATTATCACGGCGCGCCGCGCAGTTACCAGTGGCTCAATACCAGCCCGATTTCAAAAGTCTGGGACCAGATGTCGCTCGCCAAGCAATACGGTGCCGACCGGATTTGGATCGTCAACGTCGGCCATTTCAAGGGCTACGAATTTCCGCTGGAATATTTCATGCATCTCGCCTGGGACACGGACAAGTGGACGAACGAAAATCTCGACGAATTCACCCGGCTGTGGGCGGAACGCGAATTTGGCCCGGAGCACGCCCGCGATATCGCCGACATCCTCAACAAATACACAAAATATAATGGCCGGCGCAAACCGGAGTTGCTTGAACCAAGCACTTACAGTCTGGTGAATTATCAGGAGGCCGAAACCGTGGTGACGGATTTCAAAACCATCACCGACCGCGCGGAAAAGATTTACAACCAATTGCCCGCAGACCGGCGCGACGCGTTCTATCAATTGGTTTTGTTTCCAACCAAGGCCAGCGCGCTCGTGAACGAGCTTTACCTCGCCGCCGGAAAAAATGCGCTGTTCGCCAAACAAGGCCGCGCGAGCGCCAATGACTTTGCCGCCGAGACGCGGGCGCTGTTTCAAGCGGACACGAATCTGATGGCTTATTACAACAACACGTTTGCGGGCGGCAAATGGAATCATTTCATGGATCAGACGCATCTGGGTTACGTCAGTTGGAACGACCCGCCCCGAAACAGCCTCCAAGCCATCAAGCTGGTCGAAACTGCCGTGCCCGATGTGGCGACCATGGGCGTGGCGGTGGAAGGCTCACACGACACGTGGCCGGGATCAAACGACAAGGCTGGCCTGCCGCAATTTGATTCGTTCAACCGGCAGCGTCATTTCATTGATGTGTTCAACAAGGGCAAAGCCAATTTTGAATTCACCGCCACCGCGAGCAAACCATGGATTCTTTTAAGCGAAACCAGCGGTTCAATTGGAAAAGACAAACGCCTTTGGGTCAGCGTGGATTGGAGCAAAGCCCCGACCGGCGCGGCCAGCGGCACGGTGAAACTGACTGGCGGAACCAACGAAGTAGTCGTGAACGTGAGTTCGTTTAATCCGACGGAGCCGACGCGTGATTCGCTGCGTGGTTTTGTGGAAGGCGAAGGTTTTGTTTCCATCGAAGCGGAACATTACACAAAGAAAACGGCAGCGGGCTCGAACTTGTGGATCAAAATCCAGGATTACGGGCGCACGGTTTCCGGTATGCGTGCCCACGGTTCCGCAGAAGTGCTGGCGACCCCGGGAAAAAATTCACCGTGCCTCGAATACGAGATGTATTTGTTCAACGGCGGAAAAGTTGAGGTAGAATCCATCATCGGACCGACGCTTAGTTTTATGCCCGGCCGGCCGGTGCGCTACGCGGTTTCGTTTGACGGCGAGGCACCGCAGGAAATCACGATCGTTCCCAAAGTCTTTGAGGGTTACTACACCAATCCCGTTTGGTCCGAGTCCGTTAAGAACAGTTGCCACAAGGCCAAATCCACGCACACGATCAAGGAACCTGGCTATCACACCCTGAAAATCTGGATGGTGGATCCCGCCGTGGTGGTGGAAAAAATTGTCATCAACACGGGCGGCTTGAAACCGAGCTATCTCGGCCCGCCGGAAAGTTTTCGCCGTTGACCGGCAAAACTTTTCCACCTTCGGAAAGTTTAGAGCGAATCTGGCTGCGCGGTTTTCAGGACGGCCTCGAACGCCGGCTTGGGCTGCCAGTGTCCGTCGAACAGCAGCGGGCTGCCGCTGCTGCGCCACGAATCGGCATCGGTGACGCCCCAAAACGTGACCAGCTTGATTTCATCCCGGTGCTTGAGAAACATTTTGAACAGGTCGCCGTATTGTTTGGCGAGTTTTTCATTCGCCGCCGCGACGAGCGCATCACCGTTGACCCCCTGATTATTTTCATTCACGTCCGCGCTTTGAATTTGCTGGCCGCGTTGCGAGCCGGTCACATCCAACTCCGTGATATGGATGGGGAGCCCCAGGCTGCGAACTACCGTCAGGAAATTATCTTCCTGTTCGAGGCTGGGCACGGACAGCGTCGCGTGCGTCTGCGAGCCGATGGCCATGACCGGCACGTGTTGCGCTTGGAGGGATTTGATGAGCGCCAGCAGGCGTTTGAGCTTGGCCGGATTTTCGAGGGAATAATCATTGTAACGCAAAATGGCGGCGGGATCGGCGGCGTGGGCGTATTCAAACGCCTTCACGATAAATTCTTCGCCGAGGATTTGAACCCACGGTGAATTGCGCCGCAAAATATTCGTGTCCTCCAGACTGCGGCTGTCGTTCAACGCTTCGTTGACCACGTCCCAGATTTGAATCCGCCCCCGATAACGCCCCACCACGGTTTGAATATGATCGTGCAACCGTTGCAACAACAGTTCGCGATCCGCCGCCTTGGTTCCACTCAACGCGCGGCCGGCGGCATCCTGAAAAACCCAGCGCGGCGTCTGGCTGTGCCACGCTAGCGTGTGGCCGACAATGAGCATTTTATTTTTTTCGCCGAAGGCAACGTAGGCGTCGCTCGGCTCGAAATCGTAGCCGTTTGTCCCGGGCTGGGGATGAACGATCTCCCATTTCAAAACATTTTCCGGAGCGATGGCATTGAACTGCGCTTGGACGAGCGCCACGCCGTTCGTGTCCACGCCGGTGAACTGCCGCTGGTTGACCGCCACGCCGATGGGAAAATTATTTTGGAAAGCAGCCTTGAGCGTGCTGGGGTTTTCCGTGCGCCCCGTTGCACAACCGGCGAGCAAGACCGCGAGCGAGAAAAAAACGGGAGCTAGATTTTTTTTCATAAAAATGGATTCAGGCCGCCACCGATTTTGCCCGCCGTTCCGCGAGTTCGTCGGCCATCTGGATGGTCAGACGTTTGTTGAGTTGATACGCCACGAGCAGCAGCGTGCAGACCGCAAATAAAATTCCCACCACGATGCCGCTGCACGCGCGATAGCCCTGCACCGCCGACGCCGCGTCCGGCAATTTGGTGTCGTAGTTGAAAACCC
>JBEEMY010000261.1:0-4240 GCA_041192415.1 Verrucomicrobiota bacterium
TTCGCACCCGCCGTCGTCGGCGTGTCGTTCACGGCGGTCACGGCCACGGTGGTGTTCGCGTTCGTCACTACCGGCGCAAAGTTGTCATTCACCGTCAACGTCAAGCGCGTGGTCACGGTCGTCGGCACGATGATGTGATTTTCCACCGGCACGAAAGTAATTCCGCGCAACGCCGTCGTGAGGTTCGTCGCCGTGCCAGTCAGCGTGAACACGCCGTTCGACACCACCGTGAAGCCACCAAGGTTCGTGAGCGTCTGGTTGTCCAGATGATCCAGCGCGATGCGCGCGGTGAGCGATTGCACCGTGTCGTCATCCACTTCACCAATCACGATGCCCGCAAAAGGATTCACGATTTGCTTATCGGTGATGGACGAAGCCACCGCGCCCGCCGTGGTCGGCGCGTCGTTCACCGCCGTCACCGCAACCGTGGTAAGATTCGTCACCGGCGAAAGAATGTAGCCATCGTCCACGCTCAACACCAAGCGCGTCGTCACCGTCGTCGGCACGATGATGTGATTTTCCACCGGCACATAAACGATGCCGCGCAAGGCCGTCGTGATGTTCGTCGGCGTGTCGTGCATCAGGAAAATTCCCGGCGTCGTCTGCAAAAAGCCGCCGAGGTTCTGGAGCGATTCTTTGTCGAGATTGTCCATCGCGATCTGCACGGTGACCAACTGCTGGCCATATTCGTCAAGGTCGCCGAGTTGGATTGTGGAAAACGGATTCACCGTCTGCTTGTCGGTGATGTTGCGATTATTACTGCCGCCCACAATCGTCGGCACGTCGTTCACGCCGATGACATTCAGCGTCACCGTGTTCGTGTCGCGATCCGAACCGCGTCGCGCGACGACGACCGTCGCGGTGGCCGCATACAAATTCGCCGTGTCATCCTTGAGCTGATAAGTGAAATGCTCCACGCCTGCAAAACCCGGCACCGGCGAATACACCACGCCCGTCGCCCCGGCGTTCGTCGTGACCGTGCCGCCCTGGTCGGGCGTGCCGAGTTGCGAAACCAAACGCAGGCTCGCGCTGTCGGGGAAAATCAAATCGTTCGCGCGCACGTCGAGCGCGTTTGTGGCCGAGCCGGACAGCACCGTGAACAAATCGTTCTTCGGATAAACGCCACCGACCGTGACGGTGACGAGATTCGTGCCTTTGTTGCCGAACGTGTCCACACATTCGTAGGCGAACACATCCGTGCCGATAAAGTTCAAGCTTGGTGTGTAGAGTAGCGCGTTATTCGTGGCCGTGCTGTTACGCGCCACCGTGCCGTGAACCGTGTTGGTTTGCAAACCGGTGATGGTTAGCGCGCCAAATAATTTTGGCAGCGAATAATCATTTTTCAAAACCGGTAAAGGGTTGTTCACGCTGTCGCGGGCGACGCGATAGGTGTCGGGATTGGAAGTGGCCGGCGAAAAATCCAGAACCACAACTTTGACGTGGCCGAGCGCGCGCGCCGGACTGCCGTCGGTAATTTCGTAGGTGAAATTTTCTTCGCCGCTAAAGTTTGCTGCCGGGACATAAACCAAGCCCGTGCCCGGCCCGTTGATCGTCACCGCGCCGCTGTGGTTCGGTGCGTTCGTGCCGATGCCGATGCCGCTGATGAAAAGTGTCTGGCCAAGGTTCGGCAGAATCACGTCGTTGATCATCACGGGCAACGTGTTGGAACTGCCGCGCACCACCACGAACGTGTCGTCGTTGGCGATGAAGCCGCTGGGCTTGATGCTCACGGAAACATTCGCCGTGGCCGTGCCGCCCGCGTTGTCAGTAATCGTGTAGCTGAACAGCGTGTCCGTGCCGTTCGTCAACGCGCTGCTCGGCTTGTAAATAATGCGCGTGCGCGCCGAGTTGATAGAGACCGTGCCGGTGACGCCGTTCGTCGCGATGGCCGTGATGAATTGATTCGTCGCCGGGCTGGGCAAAATCACATCGTTCACCAGCACGTCCAGCGACGTGTTGCCGCTGCCCGCGATGACTGTGAAATTATCTCCCGTCGCCGACAGCGCGCCCGCGCGATTCAACACCGTGACGGAAACCGTTCCCGTCGCCGACAACGTGCCGCTCGTGATCGTGTAGCTGAAAGTTTCCAGCAACAACGACGCGTTCGTCGGGTTCGGCGTGTAGTTGATGAGATTGTTCGGGCCGACGCCATTCAACGAAACCGTGCCGCCCAAGCTCGGCGTGCCGAGCGCAGTGATGCTGATGGACGCGCCGCTGACGGGCAGCAATAAGTCGTTCGCCAAAACATCCAGCGCGTTCGTCGTGCCTTGGGCGACGGTGAACGCATCCGCATTTGCAAACAATGTGCTGCCCGCGACGGTGACGGTGACCACCGCCGTATCGCTGCCGCCAATTCCATCCGTGACCGTGTAGCTGAAAGTTTCCGCGCCAAGATAACCGGCGAACGGTGAGTAGCGGATGGCGTTGTTCGTGATGACCGCCGTGCCACCGTGGTTCGGCGTGGTGACGCCTGTGAGCGTGAACGCGCCGCCAACTTGCGAGAGCACCACGTCGTTGGCCAGCACCGGCAAAAGATTATTCGTGCTGTTGACCGCCGCGCAGAAGCTGTCGTTGCCCGCGATGCTCAAACTGTGATCCATCACGACGTAGTTGATGACTTCATTCGTCGGCTGCGCGGCTTTCAGCCAATCAAACAAACCGTGCGGATTGTAAGTGAGGCTGCCGTTGGCGTTGACGACGACCGTCATGCCAATCGGCGTGGTGTTTGTGGCGGGAATCACGCGGATAGAATCGTCCGGCAAAATGCCATTCACATCCGGGTCAAAGTCATTCAGCAAAACGCCCAGCGTGTTCGTCGCGAACGGCGTTTCCTCGTCCGTCGTGTAAGCATCCGGCTGCGTGATCGGATGATCGTTCACGCCCGCGACCGTTACGGTCACGACGGCGTTGCTGGACAAACCATTTTCATCCGTCGCGGTATAGGTGAACGTGTCGGTGGCAAATTCTTTGTTCGCCAGCGCGTTCAAATTTGTCGAGACGGTCGGATTGTAAATGACGTTCGTGCCATCAATCGTGACGCTTGCGCCGAGCGCGCTCAACGGCGACACGGCGGAAATGTGCAGCGTGGTGGCGTTGTCGTAATCGGTGTCATTGGCGAGGAACGTCGCGGCGGGATTTGTCACGCTGGTGTCTTCGTCCGTCGCAAACGCGTTCGGGTTCGCCGTCGGGCGGTCGTTCACGCCGGTGACTTGGATGCGAATCGCCGCCGTGCCAACAGCGTTGTAACGATCTTTCACGCTGTAGTAAAACGTGTCGTTCGTCGTCTGACCGGAGCCGAGCGCGTTCAGAATCGCCGAGCCGCGCGGGTCGTAGGTGAGATGCGTTTCGTTGCGGTCAAAACGAATGTCGAGCGTGACCGCTGCGCCGAGCGCGCTGACCACGGAATAATTATTCACGACGTAACCGTTCGTCGGCGAAATGGAAACGATGTTCAGCGTGCTGCTGTTGTCATCGGTATTCGGGTCGGTGTCGTTCCACAAAATGTTCGTCACCGTGGTGAAATCCAGCACGACATCTTCCGGCGTGGTCAGGTTCGTGCGCGTCGTCACGTCGTCGGTCTGCGGCGTGGGATTGGAATTCACGCCGACGACGTTGACCGTGACGGTCGCGGTGGCCTTGGCAAGGTTCAAGGTAATTTCCGGCGCGGTGTTGCCGCGCACATGATCCACGCCGTTGGACGCGTCGAGAATCGAATACTTGAAACTGTCCACCACGTTGCTGCCCTGCGGCAGTGCGGTGAGATACGCGGACGCCGTCGGGTCGTAGCTGATGCTCGCGCCGCCGGTGGGCGATGTATTAATGACGAGCCGCGCGCCAAGCACGCTGTAATTTGTTGCGCCGATGACGTTGCCATTCGTGCCGACATCCACGACGCGAATCGCATCGGTGATGTCTGGATCAAGGTCGTTCACCAAAACATTCAACGCGGCGATCGGCGTGTGCGCGTCCGTCGCGCCGAGATCGTCAAAGGCCACCGGCGGAGCGTTGCCGATGGCGAGCGGTTTGCCGGTGGAATCGTAGCCGGGATTCGCGAGGCCGTTCGTGTCGCTGCCGCCCGCTTTGGCCACGACGCGCTGGTAAGGGAGAAACACGCCAACAAATTCCGGCGAGAGCACGAGCGACTGATAATTCGCCGCGAGAAAGCCGGGGTCTTGCGGGTCGGTGGAAGTGAACGCGCTGACGTAATCCGCGATGAACACGGTTTGGTTGGAGGCGTTCA
>JBEEMY010000262.1:0-4229 GCA_041192415.1 Verrucomicrobiota bacterium
TGCCATCCGCGAGACCGCTGGTGCGCCCGCGATTGTAAGTGAGGATGGCGTGCGAGATGGAAGGCGTGGGCGTGAGTCCGTCGTCGCGTTGGATGAACGTCTCGACGCCGTTGGCGGCGAGCACTTCCAGCGCGGTGCGTTGCGCGGGCGCGGAGGCGGCGTGCGAATCCTTGCCGATGAAGAGCGGGCCGGTGAAACCCTTGCCCTTGCGGAATTCGCAGATGGCCTGCGTGGTCGCGAGGATGTGCGCCTCGGTGAACGTGCCGGCAAACGGTGTGCCGCGATGGCCGCTCGTGCCGAAGCTGACGAGCTGGTTGGGGTTCGTCACGTCCGGCTGCCGCTGGTAGTAATCCTGTTCCAGCTTGCGGACATCAATCAGCGATTCGGCGGGCGCAAGTTTTCCGGCCAGTGGATGTAAGCTCATAAAAAATTCAAGGCGACGAGCCGCATTTTGCGTCAGCCGCGCCAGCCGCGCAATCTCTGTTGTTCCGCTGCCAATCCGCGCGCCGACATTTTTCTCAAGCCCCGGCCAATTCTGCCGAAATTGTAGTGTGAGGTTTCCTCCCGGGAACCGGCCACGCACCAAATCAGAAGGGTGAATCATGAGCGAGACCACGGACACGAACGGGCAAAAAACTTTTATCCTCATCGTCGAGGACAGCCTGCCGCAGGCGGTCTTTCTCCGGCGCATTTTGGAGAAATCCAACTACGAAGTCGCGCTCGCCGGCAACGGCGTGGAAGCGCTCGACCTGCTCGAACTCCGCCGCCCCGCGCTTATCATCAGCGACGTGATGATGCCCGTGATGGACGGCTATACGCTTTGCCAGCGCGTGAAGGCCTCGGAAAATTTCTGCGACGTGCCCTTCATGTTGCTCACTTCGCTCTCCGACCCGCAGGATATTTTCAAGGGACTCGAATCCGGCGCGGATTTTTACAGCATCAAACCCTACGACGGCGCCGTGCTGCTGAAACGCGTGGGCAACATTCTCGATGCTACCTGCGCGCAATATGTCACCAACGCCACGGCGGGGATTGATGTCAGCTACGCCGGGCAAAAATATTCCATCAACGCCGGGCGCAGCCAAATCATTGACCTGCTGCTCGCCACGTTTGAAAACATCGTCCGCAAGAACAACGAACTCACCGAGGCTAACCACAAACTCACCGAGGCGCTGGAGGCGAACAAGACATTGCGCGGGCTGATTCCAATTTGCGGCTACTGCAAAAAAATCCGCGACGACCGCGGTTACTGGAGCCAGGTGGAAAGTTTCGTGGCCAAACATTCCGAGGCCAAGTTCAGCCACGGCATCTGTCCAACCTGCTTCGACCAGCAGATGGCCACGCTCGGTTTGAAGAACGGCAAGCCCGTGCCCGTGGCGGCTTAACTCGTAGCAGCGGACGCTTGCCGTGCCATAGCGCGGCGGCGGCAGGTGAGTCCGCTCCTTCTCGTCCTAGTGCGGGGAATTATTTAGAGCCGACTCACGTCGGGCGGCTACGCGAAAAGATGCTGCCGCGCCGCTTCAATTTACTGCGGCACGGCGCGGTAGAACTGCTGGCGGTTCGTCGGCGAACTGTAATCAATGTAAATATACGGCTGCGTCGGCAGCGCCACATTCGTCAGCGTCGTCCAACTGCTCACCAAGTTTGACGTGGCTTGGATGACGTAATTCGAGCCGAGCGGCCCGTTCACCACCACGCCCGCAAACATTTTGATGTCCACGCTGGCGAGCGTGACCGCCAAGCTGGTGACGCTGCCCGCCGCATTATTCACGACCACGGTATAGACACCGATGTTGGTCGGGGAAACATTTGTAATCGTCAGCGAAGCTCCCGTCGCACCGGCGATGTTCGTTCCATTCAATTTCCATTGGTAGCTCAAAACCCCGCCGGTCGCGGCGACATTCAAGGTGACGCTGCCATTCGGTGAAACGATGTTATTCGTGGGTTGAAGGGTGATGGTCGGAGACGATACCACGGTCAAAGTCGCATTGTTGCTGACGCTGCCGGAAGTGGCGCGAATGGTCGTGACGCCGTTCGTCAAACCTGTGGCCACGCCGTTGGTGGTGATGGTTGCCACCGTGTTGCTACTGCTCGACCAAACCAAATTTGTTCCAGCGTTGCCGTTGGTCAGGCTTTGGGAAGAACCATCGCTGTAGTAAAAAGTCGCGGTGAACTGTTGATTCGAGCTGGCAGCGATGATGGGATTCGCAGGTGTCACCACGATGTTCGTCAAGGTCACCGTCACCGCTGGCGTGAATACCGACACGTTGCCGACCGTGACATTATTGGTATCCAATCCGCCCATGACATAAATCTTGCCATTGAGCGCGGCAGCGCTGGGGCCATAAACCTTGGCGGGCAACGGAGCCACCGTGCTCCAAGTGTCGGCCACGGGATTGTAAGCTTCGACTGTCGCCACCGCTCCGGTGCTGGTCACCCCGCCCGACACATAAATGATTCCGTTCAACACCGCCCCGGCGCAACTGTCGCGCGCGGTGGGCATGGAAGTTTTGGTCGTCCACGAGTCCGCCACCGGATCGTAGGCATACACCGCCGCCTTGGTTCCCACCGAACCGCCGATGACATAAACGATGCCGCTGACCACCGCCTCCGCGCCGAAGACATACGCTGCCGGCGCCGAAGTTTTCTTGGCCCAGCCATTGGTGGCCGGGTCATAGCAATACACGTCACGCGAGTTGGTGAAATTCATCCCGCCGCCGATGGAATAAATTTTTCCGTTGGCGCTCACGATGCCCGCCGCCCAACTGCCGAACGGAAACGACGCGTTGGTGGCCCAACTGTTGGCGACTGGATTGTAAGACTCAACCTCGCGTTTGGCCGTGGCGGGTGAACCGCAGCCGGGGTTGCCCGCGACGGCATAAACCAGACCGTTCAACTCCGCCGCACCGAATTCATAGCGAGCCGTTGGCATATTCGACCGGCTGGCCCAGCCATTGGTGGCCGCGTCATACGCCTGCAACGTCTGATAGACGCTACACCCGTAAGTGCCGCCGCCGACCATATAAATCCGGTTGCTAACCGTGACCGCCGCGCCCCAACCGCGCGGGGAAATGGCCACGGTGTTTGTCCAAACACCGTTTTGGCCCCAGGCCGTGACGGCCAATAGTCCGAAAATAAATGTGCCGAGAAGGGTGCGGTAAGGTTTCATAGGTTTGGATTTTTTGAGTGGTCTGGCCGCGCTGGGAAAGCCGCGTGAACTGGCGTTGACTGTTTCTACGCCTCCCTCAAATACATTGCAATCAAATACGCGGGCGACTGGCTCAAACTAAAGGAACGGCGCGAACAGTCGCGCGGCGGCATCGCGTAATTTTTCCGGCACCGAACGCCCGTCGGCTTCCGCCAAGGTGACTTCGCGCGCGGTAGAAATTCTCGCGTTGGTATTGAAATGCAATTATTGCACACCAACGCGGTAGAAGTAGGGGCCGGCGTTGGTCGCGGTGGTGTCGGTGTAACTGGTGGAGACGGCTTGCCCGACAATGTTGCTTTGAATGGAGGAGAAGAAGGTTTCGTCCGTGAGATCGCTGCTGCGTTGCACGTAGTAAGTCACGCCACTCACGCTCTGCCACGTCAACGTCGCGCCGGACATAACATTGGTGACGGAATTCATGGCCAGGACGGAGGCGGCATTGGTGGGATTCGTTCCTGCCTTCCACTCTTGCCAGTTGTTCAAGCCGTCGCCATCGGAATCGTCGTAGCCGTAGGTGGGAAGGCCGTATTGTTGCGCCCAGAAATATGGCAGGACGAGGCCGGGATGCGGATTCTCATACGCGCCGATGTCCACGGTGTCGGCGACGATGCGCGGGTTGCCATCCAAGTCGGTGGCACCGGTGGCGCAAGCATTGTCGCCGTTGTTGATGCAGGGCGAATAGGGTTGCAGACGATAACTCTCGGGGAGTCCTAGCAAAACCTGAAACGCCGGCTGGTTGGTGATGACGCCGGCGCCGGGCGCGGGGATGGTGCAACAGATATTACCGAACACGGAGGTGTAATAATTGTTGTAGTTGCTGCCTTGGAGTTGCGCGGTGTTGAAAAAGACGACGGAGTTGTAAAGCGTGCCGCCATACGTTCCACCACCGCGTTGACCGGCCGTGTTGGCGACCACCGTGCAGTTGGTCAAGGTGCTGAAGCTGGTTCCGCCGCCGTTGCCGGGGGTGGAGTTGCTGATGACCAGACAGTTGTTCAACGTGCTCGAAGCCGCGCCGCCGCCG
>JBEEMY010000263.1:0-4228 GCA_041192415.1 Verrucomicrobiota bacterium
AGTCCGCCTGCGAGAATGGCGACGGGAATTTTGGAAAGTGGGAGGCTCATGAAATTTGTTCAATGAAAAATCGAAAAAGCGTGGGTCAAATAGGCGATAATCAATGCAACGATAATCGAAACAACCAACCCTCCGATTTTGAGATAATGCTTTTTCCAATAGCCCTTCAAAGTTTTTTGAGATTCATAATCAGCAATCAATTGCCTGCCTTTCTCAAGAACATGAACATCCCAAATTAGATTTGGAATACTTGAATCAGCAAATTTATCGCCTTCCTCAAAGTAACCCATTCGGAATTTTGCCAAGATGAAACCGTCACGTTCCAAATCTTGAATCCTAATTAAATCCTCCTTCGATGTTGTGCCCTTTTGAAAAGTCGAGCCGTGAGGCATTGTCTGCATTGTTCGCAGACATTCAATTTTCCAACCTAAAGGCGAATCAATCATTGAAAAAATTCACGAGATGACGAGTTTCGTTCCCTCGAAATCAAAACGGAAGCGCACTTCCTTCAAGCCCGCCGTGCGCATGGCGTGGCGCAGCTTGGCCTTGTCGTCCGCGTAAAACATCAGGAAGCCGCCGCCGCCCGCGCCGATGAGCTTGCCGCCGAGTGCGCCGCTGGCCAGCGCGAGGTCATACCACTCGTTGATCTTGGGATTGCTCATGCCGCCGCTGCGTTGTTTTTTGCGCTGCCAATGCACGTCCATCAGCCGCGCAAACTCGGCGAGGTTGCCGCTTTCGAGCGCGACCTGGCTTTGCAGGCCGAGGTCTTTGACGAAATGCAAATTCTCAATCATGGACTTGTCGTCGGACTTCGATTTCACGTCCTGCTCCTTCAAAATCGCCGATGCACTGCGCGAATAGCCGGTGAAGAATAGCAGCAGATTGTCTTCAAGATTGTCACGCGTTTCGTCAGAAATTTTCAACGGCCACGCCTCGACTTTGCCGCCGGGCAGAAACTTGAAGCACGTCAACCCGCCGTAAGCGGCGATGTATTGATCCTGTTTGCCGATGGGTTCGTGCAGGCGGTTCAACTCGATGTCGCACGCTTGCTCGGCGAGTTCGGCGGGGTGAACCAAATCTCTTTTGTGCGCGTGCAATGCTTTGAGCAACGCCGTGGTAAAACTGCCGGACGAACCCAGCCCGGTGCCGGACGGAATGTCGGCCATGGAAGTCAGTTCCATCCCGCGTCCATCCATGCCGAGCAAGCCGAATGCTTCGCGGATGATGGGATGTTCCAGCTGGCTGGCTTCGGCGACGCGTTCGAGCTTGGAGTATTTGACGATGAGATCGGGCGTGAAATTTTCGTGGAGCGTGATGTAAACGTAACGGTCAATCGCACCGGCGATGAGGAAGCCGCCAAACTTTTCGTAATACGATGGAAGGTCAGTGCCGCCGCCGCCGAGACTGATGCGCAAAGGTGAACGCGAGATGATCATTGGCTCAATGAAAAACCAAAACATCAGCAGCGGAAAGGAGAAATTGCGGCGGGACTTGGTGGGGCGTGCACAGTTTCGCACTGCTGGCTAAAGCAAATCCTCAAAACTTTGGCAGACCGAGCGGCGGGTAGGGCGCGTCACTCCGTGCGCGCCGTCGTGAGTTTAGCCATGCCCGGCGCGCACGGAGTGGCGCGCCCTACCTTGCGCCCCTGGCTTACGCCTGCGCTAATGTAATTGTCATCCGCTGGCTAGGCTTTTGGTTTTAGATACACCGCCGGCTGCACGATTTTCAGCGGATGCTTGATGCTGCTCAAACTTTCCGAGTGGCCCACGAGCAGATAGCCACCGGGAATTAGGCAGTCGGCGAGGTGTTGCACCAAATCAGTCTGTGTGGGGCGGTCGAAATAAATCATGACGTTGCGGCAGACGATCAGGTGGAACGGCTGCGGAAACGGATAGGGCGGCTCGAGCAAATTCAAATGGTGAAACTGCAGCCGGCTGCGGAGTTCGGGTTTCACGCGGTAGTGGCCGTCCCATTCGCCGTCGCCTTTTTGAAAATGCCGGCGCAATTGCTCGGTGCTGACACCCTTCAATCGCTCGGTGTCGTAGATGCCTTGTCTGGCCGTGGCGAGGACGCGGGTGGAGATGTCGCTCGCGTCAATTTTCCACGCGCCCTTTTCCGGCGGCGAATGATGCTCGGCCAGATGGATGGCGAGGGAATACGGTTCTTCACCGGTGGAACTGGCCGCGCTCCACACGCGCAAGGTGCCGCCGCGCAGCTGCGGATCCGCCTGCCACGCGGGCAAAAATTTGTCGCGCAGAAAATCAAAGTGCTGTTGCTCGCGGAAAAAATGGGTGTGGTTGGTGGAGATGCGGTCAATCAGCATCTGCAATTCGTCCGCGCCGGAGGGCGAGCGGAGCAGGGCGCAGTATTCACCGTAGCCGTCCAGCCGCAAATCCTGCAGCCGCTTCGAGAGACGCGAAGTCAGCAGCACGCGTTTGTCTGGGCCAAGATTGATGCGGCTTTTTTCGTAGATGAGCTTGCAAAGGAATTCATATTCCGCATCCGCAAGGGTGGCGTGCATCCATGTCGGGCCGGACGGCTCGGCAATTTTTTTGGCGGTGGCAAACATGATTCAGGCCAGTAGCCGTTGCACGTCGGCCAGGAGATCGTCGGCCATGAAGGGCTTGTGTAGAATCACGTCCGCGCCTGCGGCCTTCGCTTCGGCGATGCGGTTTTCCTCGCCGAGGCCGGTGATGATGATGCTCTTCACGCCGGACTGGATCAGCTTTAGTTCGCGCAACATTCCCGGCCCGTCGAGTTGCGGCATCATGAGATCGCTCACGACGAGACGAATTTCATCGCGTTGTTTGACGAACATCGCCACGCCTTCGCGCCCCTCGGCGGCGGTGATGGTGCGGTAGCCTTGCCGGTTGAGAATCGCGCTGGCGAGCCGGCGCACGGCTGGTTCGTCGTCCACCACGAGAATTAATTCGCCGTGACCCTGCGCGCTGTTGCCGGTGCCGGCGCGTTTTTCAGCCGGCTCATTTTCACCGGGCGCGGCGGGGATGTGGACATGGAAGGTCGTGCCGCCACCAAGCGTGCTTTGCAATTGCACGAAGCCGCCGTGACTTTCGGTGATGCCCAAAACGGTCGGCAGTCCCAGCCCCGTGCCTTGGCCGAGCGGCTTGGTAGTGAAGAACGGATCGAAAATTTTATCCATCAACTCCGGCGGAATGCCCGTGCCGGTGTCGGAAACGGAGAGGACGATGTAACATCCCGGTTTCGCCTTCGGATGAATTTTTGCGCCGGCAACATCCAAATCCACCTTGCTCAAACTAATCGTGAGCGTGCCGCCGTTCGGCATCGCGTCGCGGGCGTTGACGCAAAGATTCATGAGCACCTGTTGGATTTGCGTGGCATCGCCGAGCAAGATGCACGGCTGTTTGGGGGTGCTGGTGCAGACTTCGATGGAGCGCGGGAAAGTTTCCTTGGCGATGCGCTGCATTTCTTGGATGAGATGTTTGGGATTGATGAGAATGCGCTGGCCTTCCACGCCGCGCGCAAACATGAGCACCTGCCTGATGATGTCGGCACCGCGCCGCGAACACGTTTCCAAAGTTTGGAAGCATGCTTTCACGCCGTCGTCCTCGGTGTTGTCCTTGATGAACTGCACCGCCATCATCATCGGCGCGAGCACATTGTTCAGGTCGTGCGCGAGGCCGCTGGCGAGCGTGCCGATGCTTTCGAGCCGCTGGCCGCGCAGGAGTTGCGATTCGAGTTGTTTCTTTTCCGTGATGTCGGTGTTGACGACGAGAATGGATTTCGGCTTGCCATCGCGTTCGCGCATGAGCGTCCAGCAGCTCTGCACGATTAGCTCGCGGCCAGCGCGTGATTTTTGTTTCATCTCGCCCGTCCATTCGCCGCTCTGCTGCACGGCGGCGAGGGCGCGGGAAGTTTCCGCCGGGTCAGCGTTCGCCAGCAGTTCGGTGCTGGTGCGGCAACGGGCTTCTTCCGGTGTCCAGCCGTAAAGCGCCTGCGCGCCGGCGTTCCAAAAAATCACGCGGTCGGAAAAATCCCGCACAAACATCGCGTCGCGCGTGATGTCCAGCAGCGCGGCCTGCGAACGCAACTGGTCGTCCGCGCGAACATTTTCCGTGATGTCTTCCAGGCACAGCAGCACGCGCACGGTGTTGTGGAACTGGATGCGCTCGGTGGAAACGAGCAGGACAATTTGCGCGATTTTTCCACCGCGCGGCAATGGCTTGATCAGGCGTTCGCGGCGTAAATT
>JBEEMY010000264.1:0-4207 GCA_041192415.1 Verrucomicrobiota bacterium
ATCTGCCGCTGGAGTTCAAGGTGAATGGCCTGCGTGCTCTGAGGTTGGAGCCGAAGACCCTCTCGACCTCAATTGCAATGGGGAATGGCACTGTCGCCAGCGGCAATAGTTCTACCGCGATGGGAAATATCTCCACTGCCAGTGGTAATTTTTCGACTGCGATGGGGGATTTTGCCACCGCCAGCGGCTTGACCTCCTTCGCGGCGGGATCATCGGTCACTGCGAGCGGTTTATTTTCCACCGCGATGGGGCGCTTGGCTCAGGCCAATCACAACAGCACGTTCGTCTGGTCGGACGACAGCGGAGCAGCCTTCAGCAGCACGGCCATCAATCAATTCCTTATCCGCGCCACCGGTGGCGTGGGGATCAACACCAACAATCCCGGGACGAATACGCTGCTGGTCAATGGCACGGTCGCGGCGAATAATTTTTCCGGCACATTCAGCGGCAATGGCGCGGGGGTGACGAATGTGGGCCTTGGCACACTCAACTCCGGCGGCGCGCTGGCGTGGGGCGATTTTACACTCATGTCCTCGCCGAGCGTGGGAAGTTCTCCTCAATCGGTCACGGCGGCGGATGTCAACGGCGATGGCAAGCTGGATTTGATCAGCGCGAATACAGGTGCCAACACCTTGACGGTGTTGACGAACAACGGGAGTGGCGGCTTTGTAGTGTCGTCCTCACCGAGCGTGGGAAGTTCTCCTCAATCGGTCACGGCGGCGGATGTAAATGGCGATGGCAAGCCGGATTTGATCAGCGCGAACGCAGGTGCCAACACCTTGACGGTGTTGACGAACAATGGGAGTGGTGGGTTTGCGGTGTCGTCATCGCCGAGCGTGGGAAGTTCTCCTCAATCGGTCACGGCGGCGGATGTGAATGGCGATGGCAAGCCGGATTTGATCAGCGCGAACGCAGGTGCCAACACCTTGACGGTGTTGACGAACAACGGGAGTGGTGGGTTTGTGTTGTCGTCCTCACCGAGCGTGGGAAGTTCTCCAGTTTCAGTCACAGCGGCGGATGTCAACGGCGATGGCAAGCCGGATTTGATCAGCGCGAACAATGGTTCCTCCACGCTGACGGTGTTGACGAACAACGGGAGTGGTGGGTTTACGGTGTCGTCCTCGCCGAGCGCGGGAAGTTCTCCAGTTTCAGTCACAGCGGTGGATGTCAACGGCGACGGCAAGCTAGATTTGATCAACGCGAACAGCAGTGACACCGTGTTGACGGTGTTGACGAACAATGGGAGTGGTGGGTTTGCGGTGTCGTCCTCGCCGAGCGTGGGAAGTTCTTCTTATTCAGTAGTGGCGGCAGATGTCAATGGCGATGGCAAGCCGGATTTGATCAGCGCGAACAAAAGTCTCTCCACGCTGACGGTTTTTTTTAATACGCCGTCGTTCAAAGGCGTTTTTGTCGGCGATGGCAGCGGGCTGGCCGGACTCTCTGCCACCAGTCTGACGGGCACAATCGCCGCCGCACAGTTGCCCGCCAGCGTAGTGACGAACAATGGAACGGGTTTGAATCTCTCCGGCAGTTTCAGCGGCAATGGCAGCGGGCTGACCGGACTCTCCGCCACCAGTCTGACTGGGACTATTTCTGATGCGCGTTTAAGCGCCAATGTCGCGTTGCGTTCCGGCGGCAACGCCTTCAATGGCCAACAGACCGTCACCGGTGGCAACGTCGGCATCGGCACAACCACTCCAACGGAAAACCTGACGATTGCTGGGGTGACAAATTTTAATTCGGGGTTGAAAGTGACGGGGAACACCACTAATGGCACGGGGTTGGTGATTGAAAATACGTCCAGTGGCGGACACAAATATGACATTATTTCCAGCGGGGCCAATTCGTCTCAAGGAGTCGGTGCCTTTGTGGTGTTTGACGAAACTGCGCATTTGACCGAGCCTCCGCTTTCGCAGGCCTCTTGGCGCCTGACCATTGCCACCAATGGCAATGTGGGCCTCGGCACGACCACTCCGGCCAGCAAGCTCGATGTGCAAGGCTCCGCAGATTTCACAGGCAATGTCGGCATCGGCACCACCAACCCGATTTCGTCCATCCTCTATCCCGGCGGCTGGGACGGTTTGCATATCCGCAGCGCCAGCGGCAATGGCTTGGAAATCATTCAGGGAAGCACCTCCGCCCGCCTGCACCTGCGAACGGACAGCAACGTAACGAATTACAGCCAGGATTTCGTCATCGCTAACGGCGCGAACAAGGTAGATTTCATGTGGCTCGGCGCAGGATTGGGGAACCGGCTCATCGCGATGACTATCGCCACGAACGGCAACCTGACCGTGGCTGGCACGGTCACCGCGAACAGTGTGTTGCTGACGAGCGACCGGAACGCGAAGGAAAATTTCGCGCCGATTTTACCGGCTTCCGTGCTGGCGAAGGTGGCCGCCTTGCCGATCACGGAATGGAATTACAAGCAAGACCCGGCGGCGCGTCACTTCGGCCCCATGGCGCAAGATTTTCAGAATGCCTTTGGCCTGAACGGCGGCGATGACAAACACATCTCCGTAGTGGATGAAAACGGCGTGGCTCTGGCGGCGATTCAAGGTTTGAATCAAAAGCTGGAGGAACAGAAAGCGGAGAACGCGGAGTTGAAAGCGCGCTTGGAAAAACTGGAACGGCTGCTCCAGAAATAAGACCTGAAACTTGAAACCGGAAACCTGAAAAAATATGAAAACATTTCTCAAATTCGCACTGTTTTGTTTCTTCCTTCTTCCTTCTTCCTTCTGCCTTCGGGTGCAGGGGCAGAGCTACACGGTGGACTGGTATAAAGTTGCCGGTGGCGGCGGCACGAGCACCGGCGGGACTTACACCGTGAACGGAACCATCGGCCAGCACGATGCGAGCGGCGTGATGAGTGGCGGAAATTATTCCGTGACGGGCGGCTACTGGGCGCTGATCAACGTGGTGCAAACGCCCGGCGCACCGACGTTATTCATCAGCCGCAGCAACAACGTGGTGACGGTGTATTGGCAGAACGTGAACGGTTGGAACTTGGTGCAGAACGGAAATCTTACGACGCCCATCGCGAGTTGGCCGGCGAGCAGCAGCCCGACGCTGACGGGTGGGACGAATTATCTGAACCTCACCAACCCGGCGGGAAATTTGTTTTTTCGCCTGAAAAATCCCTGACGTGGTCGGACGCCGCATCGCGCGCTACGCCTGGGGCGACGCAGGTTCGGCGATCGCCGACGTCGGGGCGACCGTCGTGAATACAGCTGTGAATGGTGAAGCCCGCAGGGTTGACTGGAAACGGCGACTCCGAGCGCTTGTTGCCCTTCTGGTCAACCTTGATCAGGCTGCTGGCCGTGATTTCGTCAAACATCATCCCGTAAGGGTTGATCAGGAAGTGGTGGTCCGGGCCTGGAATGCGGGCACTGATGTGCGTAAACACCAGGTCGCTCCAACCGTACAGCGCCACCAAGCGGTAACAAGCGGCCAGGTCGGTGCGCAGCTGCCATTCTTCGGCACTGACCTGGCTTTGCAGGGACGGGATATTCATGGTGCGGCTCCTCGGGTTAGTACAAGCAGTTACAGAGTATGAGTGACATTTGCGACACAATCCCCAATGCCTATTCTTTCCATGGAGTTCATTGCCGCCGCGCTGTTTGCGCTGGCGCTCGTTCACACCTTCGCCGCCAAGCAGTTGGAGCGCTTGTCGCACCGATACCCGCGACACACCGGACTGTTTCATTTGCTGGGCGAGGTGGAAGTGGTCTTTGGGTTCTGGGCCATCGTGCTGGTTTTGGTCATGGCCTTGGTCCAGGGCGGGGATCAGGCCCTGCAGTATGCCGAGTCGCGCCAGTACACAGAACCTCTGTTTGTTTTCGTGGTCATGGTGGTTGCGGCTTCCCGGCCGATTCTTCAAATGGTGATCGACGTGGTCGACTGGTCTGCACGACACGCACCCATTCGCGCCCCACTGGCCCGGGCGTGGCTGGGGCTGGCGGCGGTGCCGCTGTTGGGTTCGGCGATCACCGAACCCGCGGCCATGACGATTGCTGCACTTTTGTTGGCCCCGCAAGTCTTCCGCACCGATATCCCCGAACGTGCCAAGTACCTGGCGCTGGGTGCCCTGTTTGTAAACGTGTCGATTGGTGGAACTCTCACCGCGTTTGCGGCACCGCCCGTGTTGATGGTGGCTGCCACCTGGCACTGGGATTCCGCCTTCATGCTGGCCAATTTTGGTTGGAAA